>JBJECC010000060.1:0-2933 GCA_051870655.1 Parabacteroides sp.
GTACGACCTACCGTGTACAGGCCTTTGTGGAGAACCGATTTGGCATATTTACCGGTACGGAACAGTCTTTTACCACCATCAGCGGAACTCCTTCGTTGTCTTCCCTGTTGACCATCGAGGTGGACTTTACCTCTGCGAAATTGACCGGTCGTGTGGTTGATACGGGTGATGCCGCTTTGGAAACATTAGGATTCTATTGGGGAG
Source organism: Parabacteroides sp. (assembly GCA_051870655.1). Lineage (GTDB taxonomy): Bacteria > Bacteroidota > Bacteroidia > Bacteroidales > Tannerellaceae > Parabacteroides. Next base: position 205 of record JBJECC010000060.1, read on the forward strand.
AGCAGGAGTATCCGGCACAGACAGGTGTGCTGCAGGAGGGGGCTGTGCTGGAGTCTGATATGTCCTTCTCCGGCCGGTTGTCCGATCTGGCTTCAGGTAAGAAATATTTTGCTGTGGCGTATGCCGCCAACAGTTTCGGTAGCGCTTTCTCGGCAGATACCTTCTTCTTCACGCTGAGTGATGAACCGGTGGTGAACTTGACCACCTGCCAGCTGAACCATCAGGCCGGTACACTGACCTTGCGGGGAAAGCTGGAGAGCCAGGGTATTTCGGAGGTGACGACGTTAGGATTCAGTTATGCCACTACCGCTAATCCCGACGTGGAGACCGGTACGTTGCTGACCGCACGTGCCGACAAAGATGGTGTGTTTGAAACTTCGGTCAGCCTGCGTGGTGGATATGTCTATCATGTGCGTGCCTTTGCGACGAACAGCAAGACGACCGGTTACAGTGCGGACACGCAAGTCCAGACACCGGATATTTTCACTTCCCGTCTGGTCTCTTCCGAGTATAAGAAGGTGGCCGGTACGGTAGCCTCATTTACGTATGGCAACCGCTGCTATTTGTTGGGAGGCGATGATTCGGATGGTACGTCGGATGAACTCTGGATGTACTCTTCCAACACCAATGCCTTGGAGATGTTGCCCAGTGCCAAATATCCGGCCGGTGGACGCAAATTGCAGGCAGCCGCTTGTAGCCCTTGGGGAACTGCCTGTGTCTATGGTGGCTATGCCGACAACGAGGCCAAAAAAGAGTTTTATATGTTTTCCGCTTCCGACAACCGTTGGATCTCCTACATTGTGCCGGAGACGGGTCCCGACTCACTCTATTCAGCCGTGGCATGTCTCTCCAGCAATGGGTTCTATATGATTGGAGGTATGGACAAGACCAACGAGCCGACGGATGACGTCTGGCGGTTTACGTTGAACAATTGGACGCGCCTCTCTTCCTTCCCGCAGGCTCAGTCAGGCGGCATTGCACTTTTCGTCAACGATGTGGTCTATGCCGGTATGGGCAATACGGGTAACGGTGGCGATAAAAAGCTGTGGGCCTCATCCGACTTCAGAGAGTGGATAGAGGTAGCTACGATGGCTGACAGCGGTAATACCCAGATCCGGGGTGGAGCCGTGTTGGGCAAGACGATCTATGTGGTGGATGCAACCGGACAGATCTGGAGCTATTCCGTCGATTCGATGGAGGGTGCATGGCGTAAACGTTCGCAACTGCCCAGCTCGATCGCGCGTGACATTCATACGATGTTTGTGTTGGACGGTGTGATTTATGTGGGATTTGGTGCCGGCCTATTGGTGGCCTATAATCCGATTTGGGACAATTAATTTATGAATCGTACAGATATATTGAATCATATTCAGCGGAATGTAGTGGCACTGTCTGCCGATCAGCAGGCCCGGTTCCAATACATTCCGCTGCATCAGAAACCGTCGCCTTCCGTGATGGCTCTTCAGCAGATCATGGGATTGTTGCGGCGTATTGTCTTCCCCGGATTTTTTGGTCCGGCTGAGGAGGCGCAGGAGGGTACACAGGATTATTACACCGGTGTGTATCTGGAACAGGTCTATGAGAAATTGCAGGAACAGGTGTTTTACGGACTCTGTTTTGAGTCGGATTGCGGGGAAGAGACCAAAAATCGGGCTTCGAAGGTCACCGTGGCTTTTCTGGACATGATCCCACGGATCAAGTATCTGCTTTCTACGGATGTCAAGGCCATTCTGGATGGTGATCCGGCCGCGAAGAGTACGAGTGAGATCATCTTTTGCTATCCGGCGATCTTTGCCCTTTTGCATCAGCGTGTCGCACATGCCCTGTTTGTCTTGGGGGTGCCGGCTATTCCCCGTATCATCACGGAGATGGCCCATTCGGAGACCGGTATCGACATTCATCCCGGAGCTGAGATCGGTGAGTATTTCAGCATAGACCATGGGACGGGTGTCGTGATCGGGCAGACTGCAGTGATCGGCAATCATGTGCGGCTTTACCAGGGTGTCACATTGGGAGCCAAGAGTTTTACCTTGGACGACGAAGGGTTGCCTTTGGATGTTCCGCGCCATCCCATTGTGGAGGACTACGTGACGATCTACTCCAATGCTTCCGTATTGGGGCGTATCACGATCGGACGTGGTTCCGTAATCGGTGGCAACATCTGGCTGACGCATAGCGTGCCGCCCAATTCCAAGGTACTGCAGACACGTGCTTCGGAAAGCAATCATGAAGGATAAAATCAAATCATAGAGACAATGAAACCGATTACATTATTCTATTTGGAGAAGTGTCCTTTCTGCAAAAAGGCATTTCGTTATATTGAGGAGTTACAGGCAGAGTTTCCGGAACTGAAAGCTGTCGAGATCCAGACGATCGAGGAGAGCCGCCAGCCGGAGATCGCCAATCAGTATGATTATTATTATGTGCCGACTTTCTATTTGGATGGGAAGAAGGTGCATGAAGCCGGCATTTTCAAGCCGGAGGTAGAGGCAATCCTCCGGAAAGCCTTGGAAGCCTAAGATTTATTCAAAGGTGGAAAAACAAAAAAAGCTGATATTCAACATATCAGCTTTTTTTATTGGTACGCAGGATGAGACTTGAACTCACACGACGTAACCGCCACTACCCCCTCAAAGTAGCGTGTCTACCAATTCCACCACCTGCGCGTCTAAAAGTGCCCAGAACAGGACTCGAACCTGCATGCCTCTCGACACACGCACCTGAAACGT
>JBJECC010000061.1:0-2930 GCA_051870655.1 Parabacteroides sp.
AATTCCGGCAGGAGCTGTGAAAGAGATTACAGACATTGTTGTTACAGAGTATATTGCTGGTGAGGTTTCTGCAGATATGTCTTCTTTGTCAACAATCAATTGTCAGCCGGACGGTCTGACTTTTGAGAAACCGGTTTCTTTCAAGATCAAGAACCAGATGTCAGGTGACGTGCAGTTTGCGGATGTAAAACACTATATTCTGAAAGATGGTGTTTGGAAAGAGGAGGCTCCGGCTGCTTTTGATGCAGAAAGCAATGCCTATGTAATCACGATGAATGGTTTCTCTGATCACTCTGCAAAGGTAGGAAGTTCTTTTGCTAAGTCAGGAAATGCATCTGAGCAGGGTTCTGCTATTACTATTTCTAATAAAGGTAACATGAGCAGCAAGAAGCAGAACGTCTCTTACAAGAGCAAGAGTGGTTGGGAAGCTGGTGAAATCTCAGGTGCTGAAGGTGCCTCTGAGGCTGATAAGGCTGCTTTGAAGAGTGCTATCGCTGGTTTGGCTGCTTCTCAGATGGGAACACAGGCTGGTGTCAGTGAGCAGACAATCGATTTGGGTGAAGCCAATATTGATGGTGACTGTGACGTGACTTATACTCCGGAAATCCAGACAGAGACCCGTACTTTGTCTGTACCGGTTATTATCGGTGGTAAGCGTGTGAACGTATCCATGACAATCAAGGTATTTACGGGTGTAAATATCCGTAAGGAGATTGTTTATGGTGAACACCATACAGACCACAGCGGTGGTTCAATGGGTCGTTAATCGCTATGGATGAGAAAATTCTCTAACAAACCTTGAGAGAGGCGGATATATTGATTGTCCGCCTCTCAAACTACCTCTGTTCAGAACAAACAATCAATAATTTTAAGAATTTGAAATCCGGATGAACTATTTAAAGTTAGCATGTATCTCATTGGCAGTCTTGTTTACTGCCTGTAAATCACCGAAGGAGGTTGTGTATCTGCAGGATGTGGTCCCTTTGGTGAAGCAACCGATCGAACAGCAGTATGAAGTGATCATCCATGCAGATGACCTGCTTTCCATCGTCGTAAACAGTAAGGATCCCGAATTGACCATGCCTTTGAACTTGCCGGTGGTCAGCTATCAGATTGGAGGAACAGCCAACGGCCAGCAACGTGTGTTGGGCTATTTGGTGGACACGCAGGGAGACATTGATTTCCCCATCTTGGGTAAATTGCATGTTGAAGGCCTGTCACGTCGGCAGCTGACGGAAATGATAAAAGAACGTCTGATCAAGGAGGACCTGTTGAAGGACCCGATCGTGACGGTTCAGTTTTTGAATTATAAGGTGTCTGTGATGGGTGAGGTGGCCCGTCCGGGTAGTTTCAGTATTTCAGGAGACCGGATTACGTTGTTGGAGGCGTTGAGTATGGCGGGCGATTTGACCATTTATGGTCGTCGTGACCGGGTGGCCGTCATTCGCGAACAGAACGGACAACGTACTGTCTTGTTCCACGATCTGCGTTCATCGGAAATCTTTTCGTCTCCGTGCTACTATTTGCAGCAGAACGACATTGTGTATGTAGAACCGAACAAGACAAAAGCGGCTCAGAGCGGTATCAACCAGAACAATTCAGCCAGTGTGTGGCTGACGGCTATTTCCGTGTTGGCGACGATCACCTCATTGATTGTCACTTTAACCAGGTAGAATTTATAATGTATAGATACTATGGTGGCAGAGAATGAAACAAACAGATTGCAACAAGAGGGTGAAATGGATCTGAACCTGGGGGATATGTTGCGTATCTTGCGGGTCAATTGGTATTGGTTTCTCAGTTCGGTGGTGGTGTGTGTCGCATTGGGTGTGCTCTATTTGGCATGGGCTCCGAAGGTCTATACACGAACCGCATCGGTGTTGATCAAGGACGATTCCAAAGGGGGTGGCGGTATTTCCGAAACGGCTGCTTTTGAAGAGTTGAATATGTTCAATGTGAAACGGAATGTGGATAACGAGGTGCTGGTCTTCAAGTCCAAGCGATTGATGACAGAAGTGGCCCGTCGTTTGCATCTCGACATGAGTTACACGATCAAGGAGGGGTTGCGGACGGTACAGCTCTATACGCAGTCTCCCGTCATCGTTTCACTTCCCGATGCAGAGGAAAACGAATCCTACTCATTCGTCGTGACCCCGGTCTCCTCCAAAGAGGTACGGGTGTCCGATTTCTATCGGAAAGGTGAGTTGGTGAGTGACGAGACGTATAAATTGGCGTTGGGCGATACGTTGAAGACTCCCATCGGAAGAATGGCGATCACCCCATCTTTGTATTATGCGGATACCTATTTCGGTACGGACATTCAGGTGGCGAAGTCCAATTTGGAAACGGTGGCCACCGGTTATCAGACCAATCTGCAGGCTGCCTTGGCCAGCAAGACTTCGACCATCATCAATCTGACGTTGCAGGATGTCTCCATTGCCCGGGCGGAGGATGTGATCAATACCTTGATCGCCATCTATAATGAGGATGCCATCAATGACAAGAATCAGGTGACGGTCAATACCTCCAATTTCATCAATGAGCGTCTGATCATCATCGAGAAGGAGTTGGGCAATGTGGATGCCAACATCGAGGAGTATAAGCGGGAACATCAGTTGACCGATATTACCTCTGAGACCGGCATGTATTTGCAGAATACCAGTCAGTACAAGCAGGAGGGGCTGAGTCTGGAAAACCAGCAGAGTCTGGCCAAATATATCCGTGACTATCTGCAGGATCCCGGCAAGAGCCAGGATCTGATTCCTGCCAATACGGGAATTTCTGACATCAATGTGGAGTCTCAGATTACGGAATATAACAATATGTTGCTGAAACGTGACAAGTTGATCAGCAACAGTAGTGAACGAAATCCGGTGGTGCAGGATCTGAACAACTCCTTGAGTGCCATGAAACAGACGATTGTCCGTTCT
>JBJECC010000062.1:0-15485 GCA_051870655.1 Parabacteroides sp.
TAGCACAACAGATTCTGGTCCTGTTTGTCCAGGTTCGAATCCTGGTTGAACAACACACAAAAGGGTTTCAAGATTTACCAGATTGTTCAATGGTGTAATGGTAGCACAACAGATTCTGGTCCTGTTTGTCCAGGTTCGAATCCTGGTTGAACAACAAGAAAAGGAGATAAGGGTCGAAAGACTTTTATCTCCTTTTTCTTTTCAGAAGGGCGACTCCACGGTCAGATGCATGGCCTCTCCTGTCATCGGATGCTCAAACCAGATCTGTTCGGCATGCAGATAGAGGCGGTCTGCCGCTTTTCCATAGAGATAATCCCCCCGGATAGGCAGATCCAATCCTGCCGGATGTGCCGCATGCACACGTAACTGATGAGTCCGTCCCGTCTCCGGATAAAAGGCCACACGGGTTGTTTCTTCTTCCCGGTCCAACACCTCATATCGGGTCCGTGAGGGTTTGCCCCTTGTCCAATCCACCATCTGACGAGGACGGTCCAGGGGATCGGCTATGATAGGAAGATCTATCACTCCCCGATCCGGGCGATGTAACACACCATCCAACAGGGCGATGTAGCGTTTCCGGACCCGATGTCCGGAAAACTGCGCCTGTAACCGCCGGTTGGCCTCCCGCGTCTTGGTCAGCAGCAGGATCCCCGAAGTGGCCATATCCAACCGATGGACCATCATCGGCGCCTCTGCATTCGGATAATGTTCCCGGGCCCAATCATACACCGAATAGCCCGCCTCTTTGCCGGGTACGGAGAGCATTCCTGCCGGTTTGTGGATGGCGAACATCCAGCGATCTTCGTAGATTACCGGGGGATTCCAGCTCATGCCTCCCTCCAAAGGACTCGGCTCCACCGGTATGCCTTGAAGCATGAAACGGAGAATAGGACCACACTTGCTTTGACAAGCGGGATAATAATGACCATGTCTCCGCAATTCCCGTTTGGGAGAAGCCCCCCACCAGAATTCGGCCATGGCCAAAGGTTGCAACCCATTCAGGAAGGCAAACTGCAACAGCTTGGGAGCTGCACACTCTCCCGCCCCGGCCGGTGGCACCTTCCCTTGCTCTTCGCGGAAAATGGCACATAAATCCTTCTCCTCTCCCCGACCGTTCCGCATACGGAACTGTTCAAACAGCCGTTGTTGCAAAAGGGCAGAACGATGCCGACGTTCCTCTTTCATGGCCATCACCTGTTGCCGGAACCGCTCCACCTCCATACGACACCTATCGACTCCTTGCTGAAGCCGTTGCCGGACCCGACGCAACTCGGCCTTCTGAAACTGGCTCTCCTGAACCAACCGCTGCAACACCTCCGGATCGTGACACCGGGAACGGCAAAGGTCCCGCTGCCGTTTGGCCTCTTGGAAAGTCCGTTTCAAAGTCTCATATTCCTCTTGGGCATGACGGGCCGCCTCCTCCCACCGCTGACGGGCCTCCCGGAAGGATTCTCCCTGTTCCAGCTGCTCAATCTGCCGGTTGAGTTGCGAAATCCGCTCCTCTTCGGGCTTGAAAAAACCATCCGGCTGTTGCAGGTCATACACGGGAGGTACAAAATAGTCATGCCGGTAGGTCCCCGACAAAAGGCCGGAGAAAGCCGCAAGAAAGCCCACCAGACCGGTAGGAGTCCGGACCACCAGGACACCAAACATCTTCCCGTGTGACAACTCCTCCTGCCAACCGGTCTGTTCCTTCAAATAATCCTGCAAGATTTCGACCGCCCGGACCGCCAACGGGTGAGGTGCATATTGAAACGGATAGGTAAACAACTCCGGCAAACCCACTTCGGCTTCCAGCAAAGGAGGAAGGGGATGAATTGGCCCTCTATTATTCCAAGAAATCATAAAAAAACGCTTTTCTAAATTGCAAAATTCTTACATTTGTTGGCAAATATACATTCATAAATTCTAATTCATACATTTAAATATGGGTAAAGTTATTATCAACAGTTACGAAGACTTCGAGCAATGGGTCGGAAAACAACTGGGTATTTCTGACTATTTAGCCATCCCACAAGAGCGCATTAACCTATTTGCAGATGCCACCCTGGACCATCAATGGATACATGTCGATACGGAACGGGCCAAGGTTGAAAGCCCCTTCAAGAGCACCATCGTCCATGGGTATCTGACACTCTCCCTGTTACCTCATCTGTGGGAACAGATCATCGAGGTCAACAATCTCAAAATGATGATCAACTACGGGATGGACAAAATGAAATTCGGCCAGCCTGTGTTGTCAGGCCAACGGATCCGTCTGGTCGCTCATCTCCAGTCGTTGCAGAACCTGCGTGGTGTGGCCAAAGCTGAGATCAAATTTGCCATCGAAATCGAAGGAGAGAAGAAGAAGGCGTTGGAAGGCGTCGCCATCTTCCTCTATTATTTCCAATAAGGATCAGACATAGATCATCTTCTTGGTCATGCCTCCGTCGATGGTGATATTCTCCCCGTTGATGAAGTCATTCTCCTCCTGACAGAGGAAAAGGCACATACGCGCAATGTCCTCCGGGCGTCCGACACGTCCGGAAGGATGTTGCATGTGGTCTTCGGGACGCAAGGCTTCATAGTCGCCCGTCTCAATCCAGCCGGGAGAGATGCAGTTGACCGTCACGTGCCAAGGTGCCAGAGAAAGTGACAAGGCATGGGTCAACGAATAGATGGCTCCCTTGGAGGCGGAATAGCCCTCTGTCCCCGGTTCGCTCATCAGATAGCGGGTCGAACAGAGATTGATAATCCGGCCATAGGGATTAGGGGTCTCCTCTCCTTTCCGATGAATGGCCAACCGACGTGAGGTGACAAACACAGGCCGCAGATTGACCGACAAGATCCGGTCAAACGTCTCAACGGTGGTTTCCGTCAGCGGAGAGAACGATCCGATCCCTACATTATTAATCAGGATGTCCAGATCTCCCCAAGTCTCCAGGAGATGTTGCAGACACGCTTCCAATGCCGTCACATCCGTCACATCCAGCGGATAAAAATCGGTACCGGTCCGCAACGCCAATTCCCGTCCGGCTGTTTCATTGCAATCACAAAAGGCGACCCGATGGCCGGCACTCCGAAAAGCCTTGACAATGGCTCTCCCGATGCCGGAAGCACCTCCTGTGACAAAGACTCGTCTCATCTTGTGTGGCACTGTCCGGCCCGTACTCTTCGCACCGCCACTTTTCCGTTCCCGATAGGCCTCCATCTTCCGTTCCAAATAATTATCTGCCATATTTTTCCATTTTCATTTTCAATCCTCGTTACAGAAGCGCAAACTTACGGAAAAATCACTACTTTTGCCCCTGAAGTAAAACAGAAAGATGAAAGTTTGTATTGCCGAAAAGCCAAGTGTCGCACGAGAAATAGCCCAGGTACTGGGGGCTACGGCCAAACGTGACGGATACATTGAAGGGAATGGATATCAGGTCACCTGGACCTACGGGCATCTCTGCACGCTGAAAGAGCCGAATGACTATTCGGAGAACTGGAAGCGGTGGAGTCTGGCCTCTCTTCCCATGATCCCGCCCCGGTTTGGCATCAAACTCATCGCCAATCCCACCTACGAGCAGCAATTCCATACGATCGAGAGACTCATCGGCCAGGCGGAAGCCGTCATCAACTGTGGCGATGCGGGCCAGGAGGGTGAGCTTATCCAACGTTGGGTGATGCAGAAAGCCGGATGCCACTGTCCGGTCTATCGGCTCTGGATCTCCTCTTTGACAGAAGAGGCCATTCGGGAGGGTTTTCAGCAGCTCAAGGAGCAGACAGCCTTCAACAAACTGTATGAGGCGGGGCTCTCGCGGGCGATCGGCGATTGGCTGTTGGGCATGAATGCCACCCGACTCTATACATTGCGCTACGGACAGAACCGACAGGTGCTTTCGATCGGTCGGGTACAGACTCCGACCTTGGCCCTGATTGTCAACCGACAGGCAGAAATCGACAATTTCAAGCCGGAACCCTATTGGGAACTGAAAACAGTCTATCGGAATGTCACGTTCAGTGCGACAAAAGGCAAGTTCACCCGAAAAGAGGAGGGCGAGGCCTTTCTGGACATTGTGCGGCAAGAGGATTTCACCGTGTCGGACGTGAGCAGGAAAAAGGGGAAAGAGTATGCGCCGAGGCTGTTCGACCTGACCTCCCTGCAGGTGGAATGCAACAAGAAATATGCCTTTACGGCCGATGAGACCTTGCGGCTGATCCAATCGCTTTACGAGAAAAAGGTGACTACCTATCCGCGCGTCGATACGACATTCCTGAGCGACGACATCTATCCGAAGGTGCCCAACACCCTCAAAGGACTGGTCGATTACACCGAACTGGTGGCTCCGCTGCTGACGGCCAAGCTGCCGAAAAGCAAACGGGTGTTTGACAATTCAAAGGTGACGGATCACCATGCCATCATACCGACCGGCGTGCCGGCCCGCGGACTGACAGCTGACGAACAGAAGGTGTATGACCTGGTGGCTCGCCGTTTCATCGCCGCCTTCTATCCCGATTGCGAAGTAGCCACGACGACCGTGTTGGGACAAGTGGGGAAAGTGACCTTCAAGGTAACCGGCAAACAGATCCTGAAACCGGGCTGGCGTGTGGTCTTTGGAGGAGACGACCCGAAAGAGAAAGACAACGACACGGCTTCGGGAGAGGAGAACGGTGTCCTGCCCGCCTTTACGGTGGGCGAAAGCGGACCTCACCAACCGGTCTTGAAAGAGACCTGGACCACTCCACCCAAGCCCTATACCGAAGCGACCCTGCTCAGGGCGATGGAGACAGCCGGCAAGCTGGTGGACAATGACGAACTGCGAGACGCCCTCAAGGAGAACGGTATCGGACGTCCCTCCACCCGGGCAGCCATTATCGAAACACTCTTCAAACGGAACTACATCCGCAAAGAGCGCAAGAACCTCTATCCGACCGTGACCGGTGTCGAACTGATCGGAACCATTCACGAAGAGCTGTTGAAAAGTGCGGAACTGACCGGCCTGTGGGAAAAGAAATTGCGTCAGATCGAGAAGGGAACTTACGAGGCTGCCACCTTCCTGGAGGAGTTGAAACAGATGGTGCACGAGATCGTGCTGCGGGTGTTGACGGATCAGAACAACCACAGCATCACGGTCGTTGCAACGCCCCAACCGGAAGAGGAGAAACCGAAAGCGAGGAAAACGCGCAAGCCCCGTACCCACAAGACACTCCCCTCGTTGGTCTGTCCCGTCTGCAAGAAGGGAACGATCTTGCGTGGCCGGACGGCCTACGGCTGCTCGGAATATAAGAATGGTTGCACGTTCCGTCTCGATTATGCCACATATGGAGCCGATCTGACGGACGAGGAACTGGCCAAACGAATTGCAGAATTATAATGAAATGACAAATATGAACGAAGAATGGTTTCCTGTCGTAAACGAACAGGGGGAGACAATAGGCAAGGCAACCCGCAAAGAGTGCCACAGTGGCAGCAAACTGCTGCATCCGGTCGTGCATCTGCACATTTTCAACAAGGCCGGTGATCTGTATCTGCAAAAACGCTCGATGCGTAAGGACATCCAACCGGGGAAATGGGACACGGCCGTAGGAGGACACATCGACTATGGAGAACCGGTGGAGACCGCCTTGCGACGTGAAGTGCGTGAAGAATTGGGTGTAACAGAGTTTACCCCACTCCTCATCACCCGCTACGTATTTGAATCCGCCATCGAGAAGGAACTGGTCCACACCTTCCGCACCTGTTATGAGGGGCCCTTCTCCCCCGATCCGGTGGAACTGGACGAGGGGCGTTTTTGGCCCTTGGCCGAGATTGAGGCCAATTTAGGGAAATCCGTCTTCACCCCCAATTTTGAACAAGAATACCAAACAATTCTCAAACTCTATTTATCGATATGAAAAAAGAATTCGTAACTATGTGTCTATGGCTTGCCGGTCTGACAGGATTCGGCACTGTCCATGCAGAGGTCGATCACACCCTTGTGAAAGCGACCCTCGAAGAGTTGGCCCAAAAACATGGTGCCAGTACAGTGGAAATGGAAAAAGGGGTCAACCAAGTAGCCGATTTGTGGACTCCGTCGGATGGCAATCCGGATGCGTTCAAACAGTTCTGTCTGGAGAACTACATTGCCGATGCCGCCGAAAGGGAACAGATCTTCCAGAAGATCAGCTTCTATCTGGAGAATCTGAGGGGAAACTACAATGACATGGACCTGGCCTTGAAGCACCATGTTTCAGAGAACATCGGAGAGGTCCAAGCCATCGACGAACTGTTTTCCGCCTACGATCCCTCCACCCATTTCAGCGAGGATCTGTATGCCAATAAGATTGCCTTTGTCATCGCGCTCAATTTCCCCTATCTCACCCTCCAGGAGAAGGAGGCGTTAGGGAACGACCGGTTGGCCTGGGCGTATGCCCGATTGGGCGATCTGTTCACCCGACGGATTCCGGCAGAAGTGAAACAGGAGAGCGCCCGTGTAGCCGGAGACATCGACCTCTATGTGGCCAACTACAACATTTTCATGGCGCACCTCCGCGACAAAGAGAACAAGCAGCTGTTTCCCGACGGACTTCGCCTGCTCTGTCACTGGAATCTGCGGGACGAGATCAAATCCAACTATCCGAAGGGTAAAACAGGCTTGCAGAAACAACGCATGATCTATGAGGTCATGAAACGGGTCATTGCACAGGAGATCCCCACCGAAGTGATCAATTCGGATGCCTACGAATGGAATCCGTATGACAACACCTTGTGGAAAGATGGCAAGCCGGTGGACTGCATCCCGGAAGAGACCACCCGTTACCAAAAGATGCTTGACAACTTCCACGTACAGCAAATGGTGGACAAGTATGCCAAGAACACTTATATCGACCGTCATTTCAACGAGTCCATGGAGATTTCCGTAGAGGATGCGGAACAGCTGTTCGACGCATACCTATCGGCTCCGGAATTGAAACAGGTGGGACAAGTGGTCAGCAAACGGCTGGGCAGGAAACTGGAGCCTTTCGACATCTGGTATGACGGTTTCAAAAGCCGCAGCAATCTGGATGAGGATAAGTTAAGCGAAATGACCCGTCAGCTGTATCCCAACGCCACTGTCTTGGAAGAAAAACTGCCTGAGATTCTTCAAAAGCTCGGTTTCCCGGCCGAACGTGCAGCTTATTTAGCCTCCAAAGTAGATGTCAAGAACGCCAGAGGATCCGGTTTTGCATGGCCAGCTGCCATGAAGGGACAAAAGTCACACCTCTTTACACGCATCGGTGCCGACGGAATGGACTACAAAGGATACAACATTGCCATCCACGAGTTCGGACACAACATCGAAGAGACCATCTCGCTCTATGATGTCGATTACTACACGATGAGTGGAGTTCCCAACAATGCCTTCACCGAAGCGCTGGCTTTCCTCTTCCAGTGCCGTGACCTGAAATTATTGGGTATTGAAGAACAACAGGAAGAGGCGGAAAAGATGAAAGTATTGGATAATGTATGGTCACTGTATGAAATCTGTGGAGTCTCCATGCTCGACATTTCCGTATGGAAATGGATGTATGCCCATCCCGATGCCAATGCAGCTGAACTCAAAGAGGCTGTCATGCACCTTTCAAAAGAGATCTGGAACCGCTACTATGCCCCTGTGTATGGGGTGAAGGATGCCACGGTACTGGCCATCTATTCACACATGATCTCCTATCCGCTCTACCTCTCTTCATACGCCTTCGGCCAGATCATCCATCATCAGATCGAGGACTACCTGTCCGGCAAAGACTTTGCCTCGGAAGTGAGCCGTATCTTCAGACAGGGACGTCTCACTCCCAATGCATGGATTCACGGGGCCACTGGTAAAGACCTGACTCCCCAACCGTTGTTGGAGGCTGTCCATCGTGTCCTGAAATAAACAAATAAAAGTTAGAGAAAACGGTATAAAGCCGTTTCTCTAACTTTTCCTCTATATATCCTTCATCCAAACTGTTATTTCAAATCTTCCAAGATCTTTTTCAAGACCGTCTGGGCTGAAATCTCCCGATTGGCCGCTTCCGGAATGACAATGCTCTGCGGACTCTCGATCACATCGTCTGTCACGATCATATTCCGGCGCACGGGCAGGCAATGCATAAAGTAGGCATTGTTGGTCAACGCCATCTTCTCGCTATCAACCGTCCAGCTACGGTCCGTATTGATCACCTTGCCATAATTGGGATCGGCATAGGCAGCCCAGTTCTTGGCATAAATAAAGTCAGCCCCTTCAAAAGCCTTTTTCTGGTCATACTCTACACGCGCATTCCCCACAAACTTCGGATCCAGTTCATAGCCTTCCGGATGGGTTATCACAAACTCATAACCGGCTGCGTTCATCCATTCTGCAAAACTGTTCGGCACAGCCTGAGGCAGCGCACGCGGATGAGGTGCCCATGTCATCACCACTTTCGGACGCTCCGTTTTCTTATACTCCTCAATCGTGATCAGATCGGCAAAGCTCTGCAACGGATGGCGTGTAGCCGCCTCCATACTGAAGACAGGACGTCCGGAATATTGGATGAACTGATTCAGGATCTTCTCGTTGTAATCGTCCGCCTTATTCTCGAAACGGGCGAAGGAACGGACACCGATGACATCGCAATAGCAACCCATCACCGGAACGGCCTCCAACAGATGCTCCGGCTTGTCACCATCCATGATCACCCCCCGTTCGGTTTCCAGCTTCCAAGCTCCCTGGTTCACATCGAGCACGATGGTGTTCATGCCCAGGTTCATCGCCGCCTTCTGTGTAGAAAGGCGTGTACGAAGGCTGGAATTAAAAAAGATCATTAACAGAGTCTTGTGCTTCCCCAACTCGGCAAACTGAAAGCGATCCTTCTTGATCTCGAACGCTTCCTGCAAAGCTTGCCGCAGGTCGCCCAAATCTTGTACGCAAGTGAAATTTCTCATTGTTTCCTACTATCTAAATGTATATTATTGATTGTCCTTATCTCGAATCTCTACCCGACGGATTTTTCCGCTGATGGTCTTGGGCAGTTCCTCCACAAACTCCACGACACGCGGATATTTGTAGGGAGCCGTCACCCGTTTGACATGATCCTGCAACTCCTTGACCAACGCCTCGCCGGCCCTGTCCTTATACTCCTTTGCCAAGACAATCGTGGCCTTCACCACCTGACCGCGGATCTCGTCGGGCACACCCGTGATGGCACACTCCACGACAGCCGGATGAGTCATCAACGCACTCTCCACCTCAAACGGTCCGATGCGGTAACCGGAACTTTTGATCACATCGTCGGCACGCCCCACGAACCACATATAACCATCCTGATCGCGCCAAGCCACATCACCCGTATAATAGATGTCGTCATGCCAGGCCTCATGGGTCCGTTCGGCATCTCGATAGTATTCCTTGAAAAGCCCCAAGGGTTTGCCATGGGAGGTACGCACCACAATCTGCCCTTGTTCGCCATCTTCAGCCGGTGTCCCGTCAGGCCGCAACAGGTCCACCTCATATTGCGGATTGGGCACACCCATCGATCCGGGTTTCGGCTCCATCCACGGGAAAGTGGCTATGGTCAAGGTCGTCTCAGTCTGCCCGAAACCCTCCATCAGCTTGATGCCGGTCAGTTTATAGAAGGTCTCATAGACAGCCGGATTCAGTGCCTCGCCCGCAATCGTACAATATTCCAACGACGAGAGATCGTAGCGGCTGAGATCTTCACGGATCAGGAAGCGGAAAATGGTCGGGGGTGCACAGAGCGACGTGATCCTGTAATCCTGGATCATCTGCAACATATCGGACGGAGTGAACTTCTCGTGGTCATAGACAAAGACTGTCGCTCCCGCAATCCACTGGCCATAGAGTTTGCCCCAGACCGCCTTGCCCCAACCAGTGTCGGCAATAGTCAAATGCAGGCTCCCCGCATGGAGGTTGTGCCAAAAACTGCCCGTGGCGATATGCCCCAACGGGTAGGTAAAGTCGTGGGCAACCATCTTCGGGTTACCCGTCGTGCCCGATGTGAAATACATCAGGGAAATATCCTCGTTGTCATTCGGGTGCTCCGGCCGTACAAAGGGGGCGGCCTCCCCGATGCCCTTCGCAAAGTCATAAAAGCCCTCCGGCACGATCGGCCCTACGGAAACGACCTTCTCGACCGTCGGAGACTCCGGCAAGGCATCCGTCACATGCTTCAGGATCACCTCTTCGCCGGCACAGACAATCATCTTGATGCTGGCCGCATTGTCCCGATAGACAATGTCCTTCTTGGTCAGCAGGTGGGTGGCCGGAATGACCACAGCCCCCAGTTTATGAAGCGCGATGATCGAGAACCAGAATTCATACCGCCGTTTCAGGATCAGCATCACCATGTCCCCATGTCCAATGCCCAACGACTGGAAATAGGAGGCTGTCTGATCCGTGTAGCGCTTCAGATCAGCAAACGTAAAATCCACATGCATCCCCTGGTCGTTTGTCCAGACCATCGCCAACTTGTCCGGATCTTCGGCAGCCCATGCGTCCACCACATCATACCCGAAGTTGAACGGCTCCGGCACCTTTATCTTGAAGTTCTGCTTGAAATCTTCCTGCGACGTGAACGTCGTCTGACTTAAAAATCTTTCTAACACAATACGTATAATTTAGAGAATTATCGCTACGAATATCACTTTGTTACCATCCAGTGCCTTCATGCCGTGGGGCAGATTGGAATCGAAATAGATGCTGTCGCCCTCTTCGAGGACCAGCTCCTTCTTGTCAATCTGCAATAACATACGGCCCTGCAGCACCATGTTGAACTCCTCTCCAGGGTGAGAGTTGAGGTAGATCGGATCATCATTCGGATGCACGGTCACCACAAAAGGATCGGCCTTCCTTCCCACAAATCCGGCAGCCAACGACTGGTAACGATAGGCTTTCGTCCGTTCCACAGTCATCCCTTTGCTGCGACGGGTCACGAAATAGGTATTCATCTTCGGCTCATCGCCGGAAAGCAACGTCGTCAGTCCTACCCCATAAGCCTGGGAGATCCGGTGCAACACACTGACCGGAATGTCAGTCGTGCCGCTCTCCAACGTCAGATAGGTTTCGAGCGGCAACTGGCACGTGGCCGCCACCTCTTCGGCGGTCAGCTCCAATACATCCCGCAATCCTCGCAAGCGTTCTGCGATCTGTTGAATTTGTTCGTTCATATTTAGTCTTTTATATTTTCTACTTGTCTGTTATCCACAAAACGGGAGGGCAATGTATCAATTAAATCTTACATAGCCAAAGGCTTCATGAAAAATCTTCGTCCGGACGTTTCGTTCAATCGTTCAGCGTCTGCTCGGAAATGATGTAGTTGTCATCCAGCAACAGAGACTCCATTTCCTGTTTCATCGGCTCGGGAACCGGTGTGACAGCCCCCTCGGAAATGGAACGGATAAAATTGGGATACTCCTTCCGATAGACCTCCAGCATGCGGTTGGCAAAGAAAAAGAGGGTGGAATAACGGATATTGGCCAATCGGTCGCACATCTTGACAAACGAGGCAAACCGTGTCGTGCGGATTCCTTCATAATAGCGGGCGTCGGCCCGTTCGTCGCGTGTACGTCCCTTCTCGTTGGTCAAGGCATACACGATCTCAGGTACCTGCTGTTCCAACATTTCGCGGACCGGTTCCGACAGCTCAGGACTCTTCTCATCGAACATACGCATCCACTTTGCCACATCCCGATAGGTCATTCGGGCATCCTCGATGCAGTCATGCAGGTAGGCAGCCACATAAAGCAGAGGAATGTCCGCTTCATCACGGGCCACCAAATAGCCAAACTTGGAGACGTACGAAGCCGTCAGTTTCAGATGGAAACCATACGGCAACACCCCGTCATAATGCTGATTGACCCTCTCATGTATGGCAAAAGCCTCACGTTCGACCCGCTTGATCCAAGGATAGATGGCGGCCACTGACTGAATAAAAGAAGTGCGTTCCATAGGATTTGAACTATTTTTTTCAGATTGCAAATGTAGAGTTTTTTGCCAACCCATCATCACTTCTACGGGGAGAAATCGCATCGAGTTAACGGTTAACGTTAATGCCTTTTACACGGGACGGGTCGGCAGTTCGAAAAGGTGTGTCCGAATCATCCTTGCAGAATCGTTGTCACAAAGATAACGGTTTATTCCGGAATCCCACGCTACTTCTTCAGATCAGGATAGCTGATGCGTGTATGGAACATGGTCTTCAGCTTATCGACAAAGACGGATTTGATTGTCTCCACATCCTTGAAGGTCAGGGGAGCATTACGCATCAGGCCATCGGCAATCTGACCATCCACAATTTTGTTGACCAGCTGCTTGATGCTCTCCTCCGTATGCTCTTTCAGGCTGCGTGAAGCCGCCTCCACAGAATCGGCCATCATCAGAATGGCTGTCTCTTTGGAGAAGGGATTCGGACCAGGATAGGTGAAAAGCTGTTCATCAATGGGACGGTCCGGATATTGATTCTTATAGGAATTGTAGAAATACTTCGCCTTGCCGTTGCCATGATGCGTACGGATAAAGTTGATGACTGCCTTGGGCAGACCGATCTTTTCCGCCATCTTAACCCCCTCCGTCACGTGACTGATGATGATCTGCGCACTCTGATCAAACGTCAGCTGGTTATGCGGATTGACAGCTCCCTGATTCTCCGTAAAGAAGGCCGGATTACACATCTTGCCAATGTCGTGATAAAGCGCACCGGTACGGATCAGCTGTGCATCAGCCCCCACTTTCGCCGCAGCTTCCGAGGCCAAAATGGAGACTTGCAAAGAGTGTTGGAACGTACCCGGGCAGGTCTCGCTGAGCCGTTTCAGCGTGGGTGTATTGATGTTGGAAAGCTCCACCAAGGTGATGCTCGACACATAGCCAAATGCCTTCTCCAGCATATAGACCAATACATAAGAGAACATGGAGAGGATGAAGTTGATGCCGAAATAGAGCAGCATCATCCAATTGATCTTCTTCAGATCCGCCTCCTGATAGAGGTTGAGACTCAGATAAGCCACCGTATAGGAAAGGAAAATAAAGAAGGCACAACGGATCAGCTGCGAACGTTCGCTCAACTCACGCAGGCTGAAGGTCACCACCATGCCTGAGATGATCTGCAACAACAGGAACTCATGCGGGAAGGGGGCAATGAGCGAACAGATCAGCGACAGCACCAAATGGGTGAAGAGAGCCGTACGGGAGTCGAAAAAGGTGCGTACCACAATGGGCACAATGGCATAAGGCAATATGTAGATGTTGAACAGGGCATACCGGATGCATATCTCCGTCAACATGCAACCGACGAAAATGCACAACAACAGGAAAAAGACATTCCGCTGATTGTGGAAGATCCGTGGACGGAACGACCACAGATAGAGCCAGAAACAGAACATGACACCCAACACCAGCACGAACTGGCCTGCCAGCATCAGACTCTGCCGCTGATTGCCACCCGTTTTCGACTCATAGACGGTCTTCAATGACCGGAGCACATTGTAGGTATGATGGTCCACAATTTCTCCCCGGTCCACAATACGCTCACCTGCCTGCACCATGCCACTGGCCAAAGAGACCCCTTTCACCAGATTCTCACGGATACGATTGGACATGATCGAATCGAACGTCACATTCTCCGTCAGATAATTGTTGATGTCGCACGACTGCAAAGCCGTCTTGTCCATATAGGAGGGCGCATTGTTCAACACAAATTCATAAGCGGTCTTCACTGTAAAGAAATCCACCACATATTCAGAACGTGCCACATTGTTCTCACGCAGTTTGATCCGCTCAACCCCCTCCGTTTTCAGCCGTTCCAGATCCTGTGTCGAAATAATGCCCTGGTTGTACAATCCGATCAGGCTCTTTTCGATATATTGCATGTAAGAAGGGCTTACCTTGCGCACGCTCGACGCATTGTAGTCGTCACGCAACCGGCCGATCTGGGCCGTCTGAATGTCGGGATCCATCCGGAAATAGGGTTCGAAATACTGCAAGGCACTGTCCCGTTCCTGACGGATCTCCTCGTCCGTCTTATAAATGGGAAAATCGTTCGGGGCAGTCAGCAGCCCGTAGCGCCAGGGTTTCCCTTCGTAAAACTGGTATCTGAATTTCCCCTCACGCGGAAAGAAATAGGCTATAAGCAAGGCTATCAGGATAAAGAAGACAGCCGGATGAATCCTGTAATTATTTATCTTCATGATCTCAATTTCTTATTGCGCCGAAATGTACACAAAAAAGTTTAGTATAAGAAAAAAATAGGCTACTTTTGTCCCATTGTTTTAAGGAATCAAGGAATTATGACGGAAAGAAAAGTTAGAGTTCGCTTTGCTCCCAGTCCTACGGGAGCTTTGCACATCGGAGGTGTGCGCACAGCTTTGTACAATTATCTGTTTGCCAAACAACATGGTGGAGATCTGATTCTCCGTATCGAAGACACGGATTCACAACGTTTTGTTCCCGGAGCGGAAGATTACATCATCGAGGCACTCACTTGGCTGGGTATCCGTTTCGACGAAGGAGTGGGCTTCGGTGGCAACTACGGTCCCTACCGGCAGAGCGAACGTCGTGCTATCTATAAACAATATGTAGATCAGTTATTGGCTTCGGGCCATGCCTATATAGCCTTCGACACGCCAGCCGAACTGGAGGCCAAACGTAAGGAGGTCAGCAATTTCCAGTATGACGCCTCTACCCGATTGCAGATGCGCAACTCCCTGACGCTCTCTGCAGAAGAGACACAGGCTCTGATCGAGGCCGGCCACCAGTATGTGGTGCGTGCCAAAATCGAGCCGAACGAGAATATTCACGTGAACGACTTGATCCGGGGTGAAGTGGTGATCAACTCGTCCATTTTGGATGACAAGGTGCTCTATAAATCAGCCGACCAGCTGCCCACCTATCACCTGGCCAACATCGTGGACGACCATTTGATGGAGGTAACCCACGTGATCCGGGGTGAGGAGTGGTTGCCGAGCGCCCCGTTGCACGTGCTGCTTTACCGTTTCTTCGGATGGGAAGATACGATGCCCGCCTTTGCCCATCTCTCTCTGTTGCTGAAACCGGAAGGCAACGGCAAGTTGAGCAAACGTGACGGTGACCGGCTGGGCTTCCCCGTGTTCCCGTTGGAATGGCATGATCCGAAGACAGGAGATGTCTCTTCAGGCTATCGTGAAAGCGGTTACCTTCCGGAGGCAGTTGTCAACTTCCTGGCTCTGTTGGGCTGGAACCCGGGTAATGATCAGGAGGTCATGAGCATGGAAGAGCTGATCCAGGCATTCGACCTGCACCACTGCAGCAAGAGCGGTGCGAAGTTCGACTATGAAAAGGGCAAATGGTTCAACCATCAATATATCCAGAAGCGTTCCAACAAGGAGATTGCCGACATGTTCCAGCCGATTCTTGAAAGTCATGGCATCCAGGCCGATCCGGCTTACGTCGAGAAAGTGGTCGGCATGATGAAAAACCGTGTCAACTTCGTGAAAGAGTTGTGGGACACCTGTTCCTTCTTCTTTGTGGCTCCGACCGAGTATGACG
>JBJECC010000063.1:0-15456 GCA_051870655.1 Parabacteroides sp.
TGGAGGAATTGTTGGCTATTTTGGCCTCGGGTATTGGCGGTTTGACGAATCCGCAGAAACTCTCCAATACATTCAAAAGTGTCAAGAATATCTCGATAAGTCCTTCGACTATCAAAACGTATATAGACTATTTTACCGATGCATTCATCATCGAACAGGTGAACCGTTATGATGTCAAGGGGAAGAAATACATCGGTACACCCATGAAATACTATTTCTGCGATTTGGGACTTCGTAACGCATTACTCAATTTTCGGCAATTGGAGAAAACACACCAAATGGAGAATGTCATCTACAATGAACTGAGGTCGCGAAGGTACAACGTGGATGTGGGTGTAGTTCCTTTCAACGGCAAGGATGCAGAAGGTAAGAGCTATCGTGCGCAATTGGAGGTTGATTTTATATGTAATAAGGGAAACCGGAGAATCTATATTCAGTCGGCTCTTGCATTACCCACTCAAGAAAAGCTGGATCAGGAAACGCATTCATTGCGACGCATTGACGATGGTTTTCAGAAAATCGTGATAACTGGAGACCATAGTCTCCTCAGTCATGACGAGCATGGCATCCTTTTCATGAATATCTATGATTTCTTACTTGGCGGTGTAGTATAATCTATTAATCAGTGCAACGCTTTCCACCGCAGGAGCGCCTCTACATAATAGTAGTCGGCGTAGGTGAGCGGGACGTCAATCTCGCTGTTGCCCAAATAGAAACCGGTGCTATGTTTGAGCAGGAAGTTTCCGTTGCTTCCCGGTTCGGCCAGATAGGCAGGAGAAGAGAGCGAACGAAGCTGCTCTTCGGCAAACGCCAGACAACGGCGGCCGAAATCGGTCTGATCCATGGAAGCCAGTTCAATCAGGGCAGAAGCCATGATGGCGGCAGCCGACGCATCGCGCGGTGTGTTCGGAATATCCGGTGTATCAAAGTCCCAGTAGGGCACTTTGTCTTCCGGCATCCGCGGGTGATTCATCAGATAGTTGGCAATGCGTGTGGCATGGATAAAATATTCGTTGATATGGGTCTCCCGATACATCATGGTGTAGCCATACAGACCCCAGGCCTGTCCACGCGACCAGGAGGATTCGTCTGCATATCCCTGGCGCGTCTGCTTACACTGCGGATAGCCGGTGATCGTGTCGTATGAAACCACATGGTAACAGCTGTAATCAGGGCGATAATGCTCCATGAGGGTCCGGTTGGCATGGGAGACGGCCATGTCGTAATAGCGCTCCTCCTTTGCCTCGCGGGAGGCCCACAGCAGGAACTCCAGGTTCATCATGTTGTCGATGATCACTGCATACTGCCATTTTCCCTCGTTGGTGAAGTCCCATGAACGGATCAATCCGATTTTCTCGTTGTAGCGTGTCGCCAAGGAACGGGCACCCTCCAGCATCACCTCCCGATAGGCCGGATTGTGGGTGAGGCGGTATCCGTTGCCATAGCTGCAATTCAGCATGAATCCCAGGTCATGCGTGTTGGTCATGGATTTGGCCGGCTCCACCCGTTCGGTGAAGAGTTCGGCATACCGTTTCAGCTCCGGTGTCTGGAAAGTCTCATACAGATACCACAGTTCGCCGGGGAAGAAACCGCTGCACCACCAACGATAGTCGCTGGTCTCCAGTTGGCCCTGTTCATCAAGTGTCTTGGGAAAGGCTCCCGGCTTCTGTTCCAACTCGTGTGCCATCCGGAGTGCCTGGTCAGCGGCAACCTGCAATCCACGTTCTACGACAGCTGCCATCGGCTCTTCAGCCTGCTGTTGCCGGCAAGCCGGCAACAGGCAACAGCACAAGAAAAATAGAATCAATCGTTTCATAGATAGTATGTGTGCGGATATCGGTTAGACATTAAAACGGAAATGCATGATGTCGCCATCCTGCACGATGTATTCCTTTCCTTCGACACTCATCTTGCCCGCCTCTTTCACAGCGCTCTCAGAGCCGTAGGAGATATAATCTTCATATTTGATCACCTCCGCGCGGATGAATCCCTTCTCGAAGTCGGTATGGATCACACCGGCACACTGCGGAGCTTTCCAGCCCTTGTGGAATGTCCAGGCACGCACCTCATCTGGTCCGGCTGTCAGGAAGGTCTGCAGGTTCAGCAGCTTATAGGCCGACTTGATCAGGCGGTTCACACCCGATTCCTCCAAGCCGATCTCCTGCAGGAACATTTCCCGCTCTTCGTAGGTCTCGAACTCGGCAATTTCACTCTCGATCTTGGCAGCTACGACCAGGATCTCGGCGTTTTCATCCTTGACCGCTTCACGGACAGCCTCCACATAATGATTGCCTGACATGGCGCTCGCCTCATCCACGTTGCAGACATACATCACCGGCTTGTTCGTCAGCAGGAAAAGATCGTGTGCGACCCGTTCCTCCTCTTTGGTCTCGAACGTCACCGTGCGGGCACTCTTGCCCTGCTCCAACGCCTCTTTATACCGGCAAAGCACTTCGTATGCGATTTTCGCCTGTTTGTCTCCTCCTGTCTGTGCCTGTTTCTGCACTTTGGCGATCCGGCTATCTACGGTTTCCAAGTCCTTGATCTGAAGTTCCATGTCGATGATCTCCTTGTCGCGGACAGGATCGACCCGTCCATCTACATGCACGATGTTGTCGTCGTCGAAGCAGCGCAACACATGCAGGATGGCATCCGTCTCGCGGATGTTTGCCAAGAACTTATTACCCAGACCCTCTCCTTTGCTGGCGCCTTTCACCAAACCGGCGATATCTACAATCTCGACGGTGGTCGGAATCACGCGTTGCGGATGTTCGATCTCCGCCAGTTTGTTCAGCCGTTCGTCCGGAACGGTGATCACACCCACATTCGGCTCGATGGTGCAGAACGGGAAATTGGCAGACTGAGCTTTTGCGTTCGACAAGCAATTGAAAAGAGTGGACTTCCCGACGTTGGGGAGTCCGACGATACCACATTGAAGTGCCATATTATTCTATGTATATATTGTATGTTATTATTTTCCGGCCACAAAGGTACATATTATTTCCCATTGATAATCCGCTTGATCTCATTCAGTTTGTTCAGGGCCTCGATCGGCGTCAGATTATTCACGTCCAGATTCTTGATCTCGTCGCGCACCTGACTCAGCACCGGATCGTCCAATTGGAAGAAACTGAGCTGGTAGGCACCCGATGAGGTATGCCCTTTGACGGGGGTGATTCCCTCCTGCCGGTTCTCCCGCTCCAGCTGTTTCAGAATCTCATCCGCCCGTTTGACGATGCTGCGGGGCATGCCGGCCATTTTCGCTACATGAATACCGAAACTATGCTCACTGCCGCCCGGCACTAACTTCCGCAGGAAGATCACCTTATTGTTGACCTCTTTCACCGAGACATTGTAGTTCTTGATCCGTTTGAAGGAGCGTTCCATGTCGTTCAGTTCATGGTAGTGCGTCGCAAAGAGCGTCTTGGCGCGGCTGTTGGGATGGTCGTGGATATACTCCACAATGGCCCAAGCGATGGAGATGCCGTCATACGTGCTGGTGCCACGGCCTAACTCGTCGAAGAGCACCAGGCTGCGCGACGACATGTTGTTCAGGATGTCTGCCGCCTCGTTCATCTCCACCATGAAGGTGGATTCTCCCACGGAGATGTTGTCGGATGCCCCTACGCGGGTAAAGATCTTATCGACCAGTCCGATGTGGGCCCGCTCGGCCGGCACGAAACAGCCGATCTGGGCCATGAGGGTGATCAGGGCCGTCTGGCGCAACAGGGCAGACTTACCGGCCATGTTGGGACCGGTGATGATGATGATCTGCTGCTTCTCGTCGTCCAAATAGACATCGTTGGCAATGTAGCTTTCGCCGACCGGCAGCTGCTTCTCGATGACAGGATGCCGGCCCGCCTTGATGTCGATCACCTCCGACTCATCCAGCTGCGGGCGTACATAATGGTTGCTCTCCGCCACTTTGGCAAAAGAGAGCAGGCAGTCGATCCGTCCCACCAACGAAGCATTCAGCTGAATGGGGGGAATGTATTCGGTCAATGCCAACACCAGATCATTAAAAATGCGCGCTTCCATCGATAAAATCTTCTCCTCGGCACCCAGAATTTTCTCCTCATACTCCTTGAGCTCCTCGGTGATGTAGCGCTCGGCATTGACCAGTGTCTGCTTGCGGATCCACTCCGGCGGCACTTTGTCCTTGTGCGTGTTGCGCACTTCGATGTAATAGCCGAACACATTGTTGAAAGCGATCTTCAGGCTGGGAATGCCGGTCCGTTCACTCTCCCGCTGCTGCACCTGCAGCAGATAGTCCTTCCCGGAATAGGCGATGGTCCGCAACTCGTCCAGCTCGGCGTTTACCCCTTTGGCAATGACACCCCCCTTATTGATCAGGGAGGGAGGATCGGGCGTGATCTCTTTGGCGATCCGGTCACGGATCAGTGTACAGCTGTTCAGCTGCTCGCCGATACGCGACAGACTGGAATCCCCGCTGGACAGACAGGCCTCCTTGATCGGTTCGATGGCACTGAGCGCCACTTTTAGCTGCACCACTTCACGCGGAGAGACCCGTCCCACAGCCACCTTCGAGATGATACGCTCCAGGTCGCCGATCTGCTCCAGCTGATTGTCCAACAGCTCTTTCAGTTCGGGATGGCGGAAGAAGTGCTCCACCACCTCCTGCCGCTCTTCGATCGGCTTCACGTCCTTCAGGGGAAACAGTATCCAGCGGCGCAACAGACGCGAGCCCATCGGCGAGATGGTCTTGTCGATCACATCCAATAGGCTGGTCCCCTCCTCGTTCATGGTGTTGACCAATTCCAGGCTGCGGACAGTGAACTTGTCGAGCCGTACATACCGCTCCTCTTCGATGCGTGACAGGGAGGTGATGTGTTGAATATGCGTGTGTTGTGTCTGGTCCAGGTAGTAGAGGATCGCCCCGGAGGCGATGATGCCCAAGGTCAGATGCTGCACGCCGAACCCTTTCAGGTTCTTGGTCTCGAAATGTTTCAGCAGCCGGTCGTGTGCCGCATCGGAGGTGAAGATCCAGTCTTCCAGCTCAAAGATAAAGAAACGGGGTCCGAACAGCTCTTCGAAACGCTTCTTGCTGTTGCGTTCGATCAGCACCTCTTTGGGAGAAAAGTTGTTCAGCAGTTTGTCGATATAGTCGGGAGAACCCTCTGCCGTCATGAACTCGCCGGTCGAAATGTCCAGAAAGGCGATGCCACAGCTATTCTTTCCGAAATGGATGGCAGACAGGAAATTGTTTTCTTTGTGGTTCAGGATGTTGTCATTGATGGAGACTCCCGGCGTCACCAGTTCGGTGACTCCCCGTTTGACCAGTTTCTTGGTCATCTTCGGATCTTCCAGCTGGTCACAGATCGCGACCCGTTTGCCGGCACGTACCAGTTTCGGCAGATAGGTGTCCAATGCATGATGCGGGAAACCGGCCATTTCCACATGCATGGCGACCCCATTGGCCCGTTTTGTCTGTACAATGCCCAATATTTCCGATCCGATCACGGCGTCTTCGCCATACATCTCATAAAAGTCACCCACCCGGAAGAGCAATATCGCGTCCGGATGCTTCGCTTTCACCTCGAAATATTGCTTCATCAAGGGAGTTTCGACCACTTTTGCCACAGTTCTTTCTTTTTAAATGTTTCAGGAACGGACAAAGGTACAAAAATATTTGCCTCTTGTCGCTACTCAATTGTCAATTGATACGTATCTTTGTGACCTACAAACTATATGAAGAGATGGTAAAGAGATTTGATTTCTTAGTCATTGGCTCCGGTATTGCCGGAATGAGTTTTGCCTTAAAAGTGGCGGGCAAAGGCTCAGTCGCCTTAATCTGCAAGTCCACTCAGGAGGACGCGAATACCTACTTCGCTCAGGGAGGTATTGCGTCGGTCACCAATCTGAAGGTTGACAATTTCGACAAACATATCGAGGATACGATGATTGCCGGTGATTGGCTGAGCGATCGCGCGGCCGTAGAAAAGGTCATCTGCAATGCACCGTCACAGATCGAGGAGCTGATCCAGTGGGGGGTTGACTTCGACAAGAAGGAGGATGGCACATTCGACCTGCACAAGGAGGGAGGCCATTCGGAATTCCGTATTCTCCATCATGCCGATAACACCGGTGCGGAGATTCAGACCAGCCTGATCGAGGCGGTCAACCGTCATCCGAACATTACCGTGTTCAAGAATTTCTATGCCGTAGAGATCATCACTCAACACCATCTGGGAATCATCGTCACACGCCACACTCCGGGCATCAAGTGCTACGGTGCGTATGTGCTGAACGAGGAGACGGGCGAAGTCGATACATTCCTTTCCAAAGTGACTGTCATCGCCACGGGCGGTTGCGAGGCGGTTTACCGCAATACTACCAATCCGTTGGTGGCAACGGGCGACGGAATCGCCATGGTCTATCGCGCCAAGGGTGTTGTCAAGGATATGGAGTTCATCCAGTTCCATCCGACGGCCCTCTATCATCCGGGCGACCGCCCCTGCTTCCTGATCACGGAGGCCATGCGCGGCTACGGAGCAGTGTTGCGCAACCAGTCCGGCGAGGAGTTCATGCAGAAATATGACCCGCGTCTTTCGTTGGCACCGCGCGACATCGTGGCACGCGCCATCGACAATGAGATGAAACAGCGGGGAGAGGATCATGTCTATTTAGACGTGACGCACAAGGATCCGGAAGAGACCAAGAAACATTTCCCCAATATCTATAAGAAGTGCCTGAGTCTGGGCATCGACATCACCAAGGACTACATTCCTGTCGCACCGGCCGCCCATTACCTCTGCGGAGGTATCAAGGTGGATCTGGACGGACAGTCCAGCATCCGTCGCCTCTATGCCATCGGTGAGTGCTCTTGCACCGGTCTCCACGGTGGAAACCGCTTGGCCTCCAATTCGCTGATCGAGGCAGTGGTCTATGCCGATGCGGCTGCCAAACATGCGTTGAGCGTCTTGGACCGCTACGAGTTTGAAGAGGGCATTCCGGAGTGGAACGACGAGGGGACCATCAGTAACGAAGAGCGTGTCCTGATCACCCAGAGTGTGAAGGAGGTCAATCAGATCATGGAGGCGTATGTCGGCATTGTCCGCAGCAACACCCGTCTGATCCGTGCCTGGAACCGGCTCGACATTCTGTATGAAGAGACCGAACGCCTCTTCAAGCGCTGCAAGGCTTCACGCGAGCTGTGCGAGTTGCGTAATATGATTAATGTAGGATATCTGATCACCCGTCAGGCCATGGAGCGCAAGGAGAGCCGCGGCCTGCACTACACGATCGATTATCCGCCAGTCAAAAGGTCGTAAGTCTTTCTTACGCTATCAACCCCGTCCTTGGATGCTGCCATTTCCAAGAACGGGGTTGTTTTTTTGCCTGAACCGGCCGGCCGGAAAAAAGTAAAGGCCGTCCTCCCGGACAGCCTCAACATCTACCAATCTATGAACTTAAACCTAAACTAACTTTTTCCTTTCTCTAAAAACAATTGCCTATAAAGACGACTTTTCTATGAACTTGAAATAATATGTAGTAAACACTCTCACTTATGAGAAATTGCACAAATGTATTGCTCATCCCTTTCTCTTTGCATAACAATTGATACAAACCGCATCAATATTGTTACATCGTCGGTAAAATTTCCCTCTTTATTTGCGGGGAAAAGTGGAAAAACATACGGTGAATCCGCTCTTTTTTGAAATTTACCGCCTGTTTTCCCTCCTTCGGGCGATTTAGGAAAAATAGTGGCAATCGTATCGTTCCCCCATCGGAATTGAATATATTTGCATAGTCAAAAAAAAAGCAGGAAGAAACATGCCATTAAATTTAAAGAAAAATCTGCCGGCCATTGAGCTGTTGAAGAAGGAACATATCTTCGTGATGGATTCGTTACGGGCTGCTTCGCAAGACATCCGTCCGCTGCGGATGGTCGTGCTGAATCTGATGCCTTTGAAGATCACCACAGAGACCGATCTGGTGCGTTTGTTGAGCAACACCCCGTTGCAGGTGGAACTGGACTTTATGAAGATCAAAGGCCATACGCCGAAGAATACGCCCATCGAACACATGAAAGCCTTTTACAAGGATTTCGAGGAGATGAAAGAGGATTTCTACGACGGGATGATTGTCACCGGTGCCCCGGTGGAGCAGATGCCCTTTGAAGAGGTCTCCTATTGGGAGGAGATCCAGGAGATCTTCAACTGGGCCCGCGTGCATGTCACCTCTACGCTCTATATCTGCTGGGCTGCCCAAGCCGGCCTCTACCACTTCTTCGGGGTGCCCAAATATGACTTGCCGGAGAAGATGTTCGGCGTTTTCCGTCACCAGATCCTGCAACCCTATCTGCCCATCTTCCGGGGCTTCGACGACGAATTTTACGTGCCGCACAGCCGCCATACGGAGGTGCGCCGGGAAGATATTCTGAAGGTGCCGGAACTGACGCTGCTCTCCGAGAGCGCGGAGTCCGGCGTCTATATGGCGATGGCGCGTGGCGGACGCGAGTTTTTCATCACGGGCCATTCGGAATACTCGCCTTGTACGCTGCATGACGAATATATGCGCGACTTGGGCAAGGGATTGCCCATCCATATGCCCTACAACTATTACCGCGATGACGATCCGTCGAAAGGGCCTGTCGTCCGCTGGCGTGGACATGCCAATCTGCTGTTCACCAACTGGCTGAACTATTACGTCTATCAGGAGACCCCGTACGATATTCACGACATCCAGCATTTGCAGCATTTATAATGAGGAAGATCGAACTTTTGGCGCCCGCCCGCGATCTTGCTTGCGGGTTGGAGGCGATCCGGCATGGTGCGGATGCGGTCTATATCGGCGCGCCTAAATTCGGCGCGCGTGCGGCTGCCGGCAATTCCTTGGAGGATATCCGGACGCTTTGCGAGACGGCCCATCTCTATCAGGTTCGTATCTATGTCACCCTCAATACGATCCTCAAAGAGGAGGAGTTGCCGGAGGCGGAGCGGCTGATCCATGCCCTTTACCAGGCGGGAGTCGATGCGCTGATCGTGCAGGATCTGGGCATCACACGGCTCAACCTCCCTCCTATCCCGCTTCATGCCAGTACGCAGATGGACAATCGCACACCTGAGAAGGTGCGTTTCCTGCAAGAGGTGGGCTTTACGCAGGTGGTCTTGGCACGTGAACTCTCCTTAGAGCAGATCCGGGCCATTCATGAGGCGTGTGAGGTTCCTTTGGAGGTGTTTGTCCATGGAGCGTTGTGTGTCAGCTACAGCGGCCAGTGTTATCTGAGTGCCGCCTTGAGCGGGCGCAGTGCCAACCGGGGCGAGTGTGCCCAGTATTGCCGTCTGCCCTATACGTTGGTGGATGCCGAAGGCCGTACCATTGTCTCCAACAAACATTTGCTCTCCTTGAAGGATATGAACCGCTCCGAGGAGCTGGAGGCGCTGTTGGATGCCGGGGTCACCTCCCTCAAGATCGAGGGACGCTTGAAAGATGTCTCTTATGTGAAGAATATCACCGCCTATTATCGCCGGAAACTGGATGCGCTGTTCAGACGCAGGCCGGAATATCAACGCGCCTCTGCGGGAACCAGCCGTTTCACCTTCGAGCCGGTGGCGGAAAAGAGCTTTAACCGCGGCTTTACCCCCTTCTTCCTGCAAGGGCGCCGGGCGGACATCACCGCCTTTGACACGCCTAAATCGTTGGGCGAACCGGTCGGCCGGGTCACGGAGCTGAAAGGAAACAGTTTTACCGTCTCCGGTGTGACACCGCTGCACAATGGCGACGGCCTCACCTTCTTCAATGCCCGCGGGGAATTGGAGGGGTTTCGCGTCAATCGAGTAGAGGCCAATCGGGTCTTCCCTCAGGAGATGCCCGTGATTCGTCCCAAAACGCCGCTCTACCGCAATTTTGACCAGCTCTTTGAGAAGGAACTGTCCAAACCTTCTGCCGAGCGGAAATTGGCGCTAAAGCTGCTTTTCACGGACTGTCCGCAGGGCTTTACCCTGGAACTGACGGACGAAACGGGAGCCCGTGTCTGCTTGGCACAGCCCTTTGAGAAACAGCTGGCCCGCACGGACCAGACCGCCAATATCAGGCTACAGCTCTCCAAGCTGGGTCAGACACCTTTTGAGGCTACCGACGTGGAGTGCCGTCTCAGCGATGCCTGGTTTGTCCCCTCTTCCCTGTTGGGCGAGATGCGGCGCAAGGGTGTGGAGCAGCTGTTGGCAGCCAAGCGGATCACCTATCGTCGCGAACTGGCCCGTCCCGTGAAGCCGGCAGAAACGCCCCTCTTCCCGGAGAGGCAGCTGACCTATCTGGGCAATGTGGCCAACAGCCTGGCCCGCTCGTTCTATCTGGATCATGGGGTGCAGTCGGTGGAGCCCGCTTTCGAGCTCTCCCCACGCAAAGGGGTGCCGTTGATGTTCACCAAGCATTGCCTGCGCTACAGTTTCGGCTGGTGTCCCACCTATCAGAAGCAGCCCTCTCCTTACAAGGAGCCCTATTATCTGCTCTACAAAGGCACCCGGCTCCGTCTGCAATTCGACTGCCGGCATTGCCAGATGAAGGTGCTGGAAGAATAAAGAAAGAAGGCCCGAGAGATGGATACCTCCCGGGCCTTGTTCTGTTGAAAAACGGATGATGAGTATTAGAAGTTTCCTCCCTCTACATCCCACCACAGGCGAGTAGAGATCTTGTCACCACCCCGTGTGCTCAGGATCTGGACGCCTGACTGATAGCCTTCCGGATTGTTGTTCTTTTCATCCAAACAGAAGGTCATACGGCGGATACCGATCTCCGTCATCTTGGCCGCATCGTCCGGGTTGCGGTTCTCCACGATCGGGAACAGCTTCGGATAGCCCGTACGGCGATATTCTGACCAGGCGTTCAAACCTTCGGGGAATCCGGCGATCCACTTCTGGGTGATGATCTGCTGCAACTGCTCCTCCTTGGAACCGCTGGTCATGTATTTCACCGGTACATTGTTCACAGCCTTGATGTTCAGAGCCGGATCGTGCGGATCCACATAGTCGGCAGCTCCTGTCGTGCCGGCAATGTAAGCCTCATATCCGTCAGAAACGCCATAGGTAGCGAAGGAGATGCGGATACCCTCTTCGTAGAAGTCCTTGGCCGTTCCACCCATGTTCCAGCCGCGCAAAGCACCTTCAGCCTGCAGGAAAGAGGCCTCGGCACAGGTCATGATCGGCAGCGGATAGTCGGTTGACATCGGGTCTGAACCGTCTGTATTGACGTAGGGGATAGAATACATCTTATAGTCGCTTGTACCTGGTACGCTGAAACCGTTGCGGATACCGTGGATCTCGCCTTCTGTGTGGGTCGGATTGCCGTTCAGGTCCTTGATGTCACCCTTGCCACCCCAGCCAACCGGCAGCGCCATCTTGGCTAAACGCGGGTCGTTGTAACCCTTCAGGATTGATTCGAAAGAGGCACCGATACAGCAGTCGTTGTAGTCACGGCAGATGACCATCAACGGGTTACGTGTGTTCTCATCCTTGGCCTCTACATTCTGATCTTTCAGCAGACCATATTTGTTGGCCACGGCAGCCTCTGCCTCCTGCTTGGCTAAGCTCGGATCTACCTTGACGATACGCATGGCGAGACGCAGACGCAGGGTGTTGGCGAACTGCAACCAACGTACGTGGCTCTTGCCGCACATCTTGTCGAATGACAGACGGTTCTCCTGGTTGCCGTTCTGGTCGATGAAGAGCGTCAGGCTGTCTGTCGCCTCTTTCAGGTCAGACAGGAATGATTTATAGACCACCTCTTCGGTGTCATAGGCTACGGACAGACCGCCCTGCATCGCCTGTGAGTAGGGGATCGGGCCGTAGGTATCTACTGCCTTCTGCATACCGGCCACCTGCATGATCTTGGCAATCGCACGGTAGTCAGCAGCGGTCTGTGTGCTCAGAATGGTGTTGCACGGTTTCATCACGTGCAGCAGGTAGTAGTTCAGCGTGCAGCTGTTCCAGCCGTCCACCATGTAGTACAAGCTGTTGTTGTTGTTGCCGGCGAAAGCGGTCGGGATCGCCATATAGCCGGAATAGAGGTCGGCATTCAGGTTCTGGATCAGCTGATATTCCCAGTTACCGTTGCTCTGGTTGTAATAGATGGAGAGCATCGCTTCGTTCATGAAGTTGCTGACGGAAATCTGTCCGGAAGTCAGACCGACGGGGTCTGTGTTCAGCCGTTCGAAATCATCATTACATGCACTTGTGCCCAACAGCACAGCCGCGCCCACTAACCACGCGGACTTTTTCAGATTGAATATATTAGCTTTCATACAATGATACGTTTTTAGAATGTTGCCTTTAAGTTGAAACCGAAGCTGCGCGTAGCAGGCAATGCGAAGTAGTTAGATCCCGCATAACCGTTAGAGGTTGACATGGAGACGTCCGGATCCGTGGGGCTGTCCTTGTAGATGAAGAACAGGTTGCGGCCCACCAGGTTGAGGCTCAAATTCTTCGACGAACCGAACAGGTCACGGAATGTGTAACCTAACGAGAGCTCGCGCAGACGGAAGTTGGTGGCTGAATAGACATACAGGTCACCGCCCTGACCCTTCTGGCCGATGCTCTGATACCATTTCTGTGCATCTACCTTGGTGCCGTTGCCCAGGTCATAACCGCCGGCGTCGCGGGCATCTGCAGAGGCCTCAGACACACCGTAGTTGTCCAACATACCCTGTGTAGCGTCGATGAAGTTACCACCGGCACGGCCGTCGATCAGGAAGTACAGCTGGAAGTCCTTGTATGTAATCGTGTTGCTCCAGCCAAAGCCCCATTTCGGGTTCACGTTGCCGACCAATACCTGCTCGTCTGTATAGAGCGGGCTGCCGTTCTCATCCACCTGGATCACACCGTTGGCATCGCGCAGGATGTTCTTGATGTAGATGTCACCGTAAGAACCACCCTCTACAAGGCGCATGTTGTAGCCGGCCATGCTACCGATCTGTACATATTCCAGACGGTCATTCTCGGAGATTCCTTCACGGTCGTCCAGTTTCTTGATCAGGTTGTCGTTGTAGGACATGTTGAAAGAGGTCTTCCAACGCCAGTCGTCGTTGATCTGCTGGTTCCAGCTCATGCTCATTTCAATACCTTGGTTCTGGATGTCACCGGCGTTGAAGTAGTAGTTGCTGTAACCCGTAGCTGAAGGAACGGACATGCTGAAGTACTGGTTCTTGTTGTTGGACTTGTAGTAGGTGAAGTCCATGTCGAAGCGGTTGTCAAACAGGGTTGCGTCGAAACCGAACTCCATGGAGTGCAGCTTCTCAGGCTTCATGTCTGTAAACGGAACGCTGGTGTTGAACGATACGGAACCGTTGGCGAACGAGTTGATCGGGTTGGTGATGTAAGCCGGCATGTCGTTACCTACGATAGAGTAGGTAGCACGTACCTTCAACAGGTTGAAGACTTCCGGCAGCTGTGCCATCTCGCTGATGATACCGGTCAGACCGAATGAGGGATAGAAGTAGGAGCCGTTCGGTGTGAAGGCCAGCGTAGAAGACCAGTCGTTACGGCCTGTTACGTCCAAATACAACATTTCGCGGAATCCGATCTGGGCGGTACCGAACACAGAGTTCAGACGCTTGCGGGAGATGGAGTTGGAGGAACCGTTGCGGGAGCCGTTGGCTACGACGAAGTAGTTCGGGATGTAGCGGTCGCCGCCGCCGGCGATCTTCCAATACTCGTTCTTGTAGTCTGTGAAGCTGGTACCGACAGAAGCGTTGACAGACCACTGGCCGAACTCCTTGTTGAAGGTAGCCATCAAGTCGCCGTAGAACTGGCGGCCGTTGTTCTGTTCTTCCATGTATTCACCCCAGACATTGTGGATTGTGGTAGATGTTGAAGCATAGATTGTACGTTCATATTCGTCTGCGATGCGGTCATAGTTCAAACGACCCTGGATGTTCAGGAAGTCAGTGATGTCATAACGGACGCTTCCCGATGCCATGATACGGTTACGGCGTTCGTTGTGCGGGTTGCGGTTCAAGACCCAGTAGGGGTTGGCGCTGAAGTCCTGGTTGACCTCACGATACCACTGCTGTACGGGATAACCCTTCACGTCGTCATAGATTTCATACGTGTCTTTGTACTGCTGGAAGTTGCCGTTTGCCGGGAAGGTGTAGAGACCGGTCAGGGCGTTGCGGTACTGACCCGGTTCGTGACGGTTCTTGCCCTTCTGTGCGATGTAGTTCAAAGAGGCGTTGACCGTTACCTTGTCGTTGAACAGCTTGAAAGTCTCCTTGGCCATCATGTTGTGACGCTGGAAGTTGTTCGTCGGCAGAATACCCTCAGCCGTCGTGTTGGCGTAAGAGATATAAGACTGTACCTTTTCTGTACCACCGCTCACGGACAGGGAGTTGATGTAAGTGGCACCTGTGCGGAAGAAGTCGCTCAGACGGTCTGCGCCCGGAGCGTTGCCGGAAATCTTGTCACCCCAGCTGTAGGCATCCAAAGAGCCGTCGCCTGCTACGGCAGCGCCATAACGGTCCTGCAACTTCGGAGCGTCCATCTGGTTCTCGATGGTGATGTTGCTGGAGAAATCGACGCGGACAGAGCCCATCGAACCCTTCTTGGTGGTGATCAATACCACACCGTTGGCAGCCATACTACCATACAATGCGGCAGCCGAAGCACCCTTCAATACGTTGATGCTGGCAATGTCGTCCGGGTTCAGGTTAGACAAGGCGTCACCACCGTCACGACCGCCATATTCACCCTCCATCTGGGTGGAAGTGGTGTTGGACATCGGCATACCGTCGATCACGATCAACGGCTGGTTGTTACCCTGTGCGGATTTGTTACCACGGATCAACAGCTTGGAAGAACCACCCGCACCACTGGAGTTCGGCGTAATGGTCAGACCGGCTGTCTTACCTTGCAGACTGTTGATCAGGTTGGTCTCCTTGGCACGGGTCAGCTCGTCGCCGCCTACCTTCTGTGTAGCGTATGTCAAGCTCTTGGCTTTTCGTTCGATACCCATGGCAGTAACCACTACCTCATTGATGGCCAGTGCGTCGCCACCCAATTCAACATTGATGACGGTTCGGTCGCCTACGGTTTCCTCAATCGTACTCATACCGATAAAAGAGAACTGCAACACGTCGGTTGCCGCTGCCTCGATGGTGTAGTTACCGTCGAAGTCAGTCACTGTGCCGTTGGTTGTACCCTTCACAACCACATTGGCGCCTGCCAAAGGAGCGTTTAAGTCCTTATCCATCACGACGCCTTTCACTGTCTTCTGTGCCCAAAGCACACCTGTGATACTCCCTATCAGGAAAATCACAAACATCATTAAGCTCTTTCTCATAAAGCTAAATCATTTTGGATCGTTAATTAATACAATCAAATTTACATCTCGTTGTTTTATACAGTCGTTATTTACATTGTTAATGTTAACACTTTATATTTTCCAAATCTTATTTTTCTGCTTAATTCCTGCACAAAGGTATTATTTTCTTGTACAATCTTA
>JBJECC010000064.1:0-15413 GCA_051870655.1 Parabacteroides sp.
TCATACGCCTCTTTCACGCGTTCCCAACGTTTGTCACGGTCCATGGCGTAGAAACGTCCCACGATAGAGGCGATGATTCCGGCAGACTGTGCGCAATGGGCTGTCAGTTGCTCGATGAAGCCTTTGCCGCTCTTCGGGTCTGTGTCACGGCCATCCATGAAACAGTGGATGAACGTATTCTGAATGGCATATTCCTTGGCGATGTCGCACAGTTTGAACAGATGATCCAACGAGCTGTGTACGCCACCGTTAGAGGTCAGTCCCATAAAGTGTACGCTTTTTCCATTCTCTTTGGCATACGAGAAAGCGGCAATGATCTCTTTATTTTTCAAGATGCTGTTGTCGGCACAGGCACGGTTGATCTTGACCAGGTCCTGATAGACGATACGTCCGGCACCGATGTTCAAGTGTCCCACCTCAGAGTTACCCATCTGGCCGTCAGGCAGACCTACATTTTCACCGCTGGCCTGCAACTGAGAGTGAGGATAAGTGGCCAGCAAACTGTCCCAATAGGGGGTCGGTGTGTTGAAGATTACGTCATCTTTACCATGGTCACCGATTCCCCAACCATCCAAAATCATTAAAAGGGCTTTCTTGCTCATACTTTATTCTGTTTTTAATAAGTTTATACGCATACTTTTCATTAGAATGTGCAAAGATAAACATTCAAATTTATTTATCGTGTGGCAGAATACCATTACTTTTGTCCCTGTATGGAAAAGGTGATTACAGATAAGGAGTTAGGGAAGATCGTCTTGACCCGGAACGTTCGGGCCAAGCGTTATCTGATCCGAATTGTACACGGGCAGATCAGGGTGACCATACCGGCTGTTGGTACGGAGCGGGAGACATTACGTCTGATTGAGAGTAACCGGGCGTTGTTACGGGAAAAATTGTTGCAGTATGCAGGAGAGAAGCCCAAACGTTTGGACGAATCGACCGATTGGCAGACAGCTTCGTTCCGGATACACATTTTCCGGGCCGATCGTTCGAACTATTATATGTGTCTGAAGAACCAGGTGTTGGAGATTGCCTGCCCGCAAGATACGGACTTTGATCAGGAGAACGTACAACAGGTGCTGAAAGATTTTCTGACCAAAGCCTTTCGTTACGAGGCGAACCGTTTGTTACCGGAACGGTTGGCAGAACTGGCACGTCAATACCATTTTTCCTTCAGTCAGGTCAAGATCAACAACAGCCGTGGACGTTGGGGCAGTTGTTCCACACGAAAGAGCATCAATTTATCCCTTTATCTGATGCTGCTCCCTTGGCCCCTCATCGATTACGTGTTGCTGCACGAACTGTGCCACACGGTGGAGATGAATCACAGCGACCGTTTCTGGCGATTGATGGATAGGGTAACTGACAGTAAGGCACATGCCTTGCGGCGTGAATTAAAGAACTATCCAATCTCCCTGTTCAAATAATAATCATTACATTTGTCATCAATTAAAAACGGATATATCAAAATGATAAGAAAGTCGATAGGTTATGGAATGTTGCTCCTCTGTCTGCTGACAGGATGCGATTCGGAAGAGAAGGCTGCACAGGCCCGATTGGAGAAGGCGAAAGCGTTGTATGAACAGGCCTCCTATTTTGCCGCCAAGAGTGAGATTGATACATTGCGTGCTGCTTATCCGCGTGAGGTGAAGGTCCTGCGCGAAGCGTTGAAACTGATGCGTCAGGTAGAGTGGAAAGAGGCTGAACGGAATATTGCCTTTTGCGACAGTCTGATCCCCATTCGCCTGCAACAGGCTGACAGTGTGAAAAACAGCGGATTCACTTTCGAGAAAGATAGTGCGTATGAGGAAATCGGAAATTTCATCTGGAAACAACAGACCGTGGAAAAGAACGTGCAGCGTTGCTACATCCGGTGTGGTGTGAATGAGCAGGGTGAGATGTATCTGGCCAGTGTCTATTACGGTGCCAAGCCGATAGAACATACCGGAATCAAGCTGAGCTTGAAAGAGGGGATCTCTGCTGAGACCGCTTCCATTCCGTATGATGGCGGATTGAATTACCGGTTCAAAGACTTGGGAAATACGACGGAAGTGGTCACCTATAAGGGTGATAAGGCCATTGATGCCATCAAGCTGGTTTATGCCAACCCCAAAGAGCGGATCAAAGTGGAATATACCGGGGGAAAACCCTATACGATCTATATGGCCGATGCGGATAAGAAGGCTTTGGTGGCCACTTACGATCTGGCTATCTTGTTGAGCGATGTCGATCAGATGGTCAAGGAGAAAAACAAGGCTACGAAAAAGCTGGAATATCTGTCTGGAAAGCTGGCAGAATAAAAAAAGTAAGCTCGTGAATCCCTTCACAAGCTTACTTTCGTTTACATATCCTCATAGTGGGAAGGCTTAAAGAGAATATGTAAAACCAT
This sequence comes from Parabacteroides sp., assembly GCA_051870655.1. Taxonomy (GTDB): domain Bacteria; phylum Bacteroidota; class Bacteroidia; order Bacteroidales; family Tannerellaceae; genus Parabacteroides. Next base: position 2,390 of record JBJECC010000064.1, read on the forward strand.
TACTCTCTAATATAGTTGTGTATGCCTTTTTGTTTGCAAAGAGTGTGCCAGACCTCCCTTTTATGAGAATAAAAATGATATCATATTGGAAATAAACAAAATAAGGATAACCCTTCTCGGTTGGCGAAGGGTTATCCTTATGTGGAAACTGTAGAAATGACTGTGGAATAGTTCCACAGTCTCTTATCGGGTGAATGCTGTTGTATTGGGTTCCGGGCCCATTTCCAATACCAGACTACCACCTTGCAGCAGCTCGGAAGCCGGGAATCGGAAACTGTGCAACGGCTTTCCGTTGAGCGTAGCTTTCTGGATGTATTTGTTGGCACGTGAAGCCTGTTTCGCTTCAATCACGAATCTCTCTCCTCGCCCGAATCGTCCGCCCAAATGCAGAACCGTCTTTTCAAACAGAGGACTGGCCAGTTCGTAATAGGGTTCTGCCTGACAACCGCCATCTGTTTGGAACAATCCGAGGGCCGCCATGATAAACCAGGCGCTCATCTGGCCTTGGTCCTCATCTCCCAAATAGGCATTGGCAATGCCGGTTCCATAATACCGGTCGATGATCGAACGGCTCCATTTCTGTGTCAGCCAAGGTTGACCGACCCAGTTGAACAGGAAGGCAAAGTGCATGGACTGCTGATTCCCTTGTACGACCGGATAATCCCAATATTGATCATTGGGCGCATTGTATCGCCAAGGCTCGCTGGCTTCAAATCCCCATTGCAACCGCTCTATAAACCGCTCTTTGCCGATCCATTCGGCTAAGGCCGGTACATCCTGCGGCACGAAATAGGTCAACTGCCAGGCATTTCCCTCCACATAGTGCTGATTGGCTCCGGAATGGAACGGATCGAAGTCAGGCAGCCAATTTCCCTGGCTGTTCCGCAGGTGGGCATAACCATTTTCCGGATTGATGGCATGTTTCCACCAGGTGCCCCGTTCGGCGAAGAGCGTATAGTCGGCCTCTTTGCCCAATGCTTTGGCCATTTGGGAAACAGCCCAGTCGTCGAACGCATACTCCAGTGTATTGGAGAAGCGTCCCTTGTCCACCGGAACATATCCGTGTTTCAGATAGGGAACCAAATCCCGATTGCCGGCATACCCGCCACATACCTTCTGGCTGGGGGTGGTCTGCATCTTCTTTATCGCTTCAAAAGCCTTTTCCACGTCATAGTCACGGATTCCCATCTGATAGGCACTCACGATCAGGGGAATCTCATGCTCTGCCACCATTACCGGAATGTATTCCATGCCGGCAGGGCCTTTGGCCAACCAACCGTTGGCGTCATACATAGCCAGTTGCGACTGGACCCACCGGTTACTCCATTCCGGTGTCACTAAGTTCCAGAACTGGTTCAGATTCCAGAAGGTGTTCCAAAAGGCATCACAACCCAGTGCAACCTGGTCCGGTTGCGCAAAGCGACGGATCTTCTCGTCTGCGGACACCCATTCTCCATTGACGTCACTCCAAATATTACGGCTACACAACGCACGATACATATTGGAATAGAAACGTACCTTTTCCAATCGGTCGGAAGTGGAGATCTCTACCCGTCCCAACAAATCGTTCCAGACCTCCCGCTGATGAGAACGTACCGCATCAAAATTCCAGCCGAAGGGTCGGCTGATCTCTGTCTCCAGATTCAATCCGGCATTTGCCACACTGACCAAGGAGAGTCCCGAACGAGCCTGTACAATGGGTTGATGTCGGGTGTCGAAAGTCACCCAGACACCGGCCTCCTGGACCTTTTGGGCCGTGAAATGGGTCCCGTCCAGCTGATGGTCATTGATCCAACCGCCCATAGACTGAATCGGCCGGTCAAACTCAATGACAAAATGAAGTGTATATTCCTGATCGGCATCCGTACTCCAGACCTCTTTGGAGAGTTGGTGGCTGAACCCTTCAATCCGTGTCTCGCTCACTTGGCGAATGTCAAACTCCTCCAGTTGGTAGTCATATTCAGCCGGAATGTGCAGATCGATCAGGATCCGGGAGCTGTCCCGATCTTGAGGAAATGTATAGCGTTGGAATCCGGCATGCGTCGTAGCCGTCAGTTCGGCTAAAATGTCATAGTCGGTCAGTTTGACCTTATAATACCCCAAAGGAGCCTCTTCGGAACGCTTGTCAATGCGTGAGCGATACCCGGAATCGGGATTGATCTCATCCCCGACTTGCGTGATTAACGGACCGTTGGTCGCCATCATGCCCAAGCCCCCCATTGTCCATTCATGGATATGGCTGAAACAGCCTACACTTTCAAACGTCGGCTGATAACCGGCCTGCCAGCCTTTGTTCTGGTTGTCCGGACTCAGTTTGACCATACTGAAAGGCATCCAAGGTCCCGGAGCGATCATCCAGCGGGAATGGGCCGTTCCGATCCGTGTATCCACATAGTCTGCCGGTGTCTGGAGCGGACAGGGTTGGCGTTCTACGTTTCCCTTTTGCAGCAGTTTGCCGTCGGCATAAATCCTATACTGACTTTGGGTGGGCTGTTCTACGGCGGGCATTAACGCCTCCAACTGATAACGTGCCGTGTCGAGTGTCTGGCTGAGAATCTCTTTCCGATCCAATTCGACACGGATGTCAGGATGGCCTTTCAAATGTTCTACGTCAATTAACAACGGCTGGAAAACCTGTTGATTGTGTTCCACCTGATAGGTGGCGGCTTGTACTTGACGGATAAAGAGCTTGTCCGGTTGGATCAGCTTGCAGTTGCCCGGTCCCTCCAGACTGAGATAGTCGAAAATCACCCAAGAGCCCTCCAAGACAGAAAGTGTCAGGCAGTTTCCACCCTCCCGCAAGGCTTCGTGAGGAATGGATATGTAGAACTTTTCCCCTCTTTTATCGGTAGTCATGCCCTCTAAGGAGGCTTCGCTGCCTCCGGCTTCAAATCGGAGAAGATGATTCCAGCAGCCGTTTAGGGACAGTTTTAACAAAGGCGGACGTTTCGGGGCATTATCGACCGTGTTCAACTGGAACGTCCAGTAACCGGAGTCCGGCAACTGCTCGATACCGAACAGGATGTTGATTTCATGGGTTCTCCAACCTGCTGTGGACCAGGTGCCACCCCATTCATCGGCAGGACCGGGCAACACATAGGGGAAACTCTGACGGGCACTGTCTTTGCCGATCAGAAAATACCGGTCTTCAAATCCAAAGTCATGGGCCAAGAACTGTTTGTATCCGTCCGGTCCCAAGGCCATGTCCGTAGCAAGTTCGTCTGCTTGTCCGATTTCCCAAAGAATCCGGTTCTCGGGAGCGGTACAGGCGAAACAGAAGAGGCTGAGCAGCCCTATGCATGCAGAGAAGAGATGTTTCATACGTCCTGTTTTTTGACGGCAAAGAAACAAATCTCCTCGTAAAAAAATAGTTCACTTTATTCCGATTGTATTGGATTATGTTCCGATTCCTGTTTCCGATACTCTGAGGGAGTCATCCCTATGATCTTGGTGAAGATCCGTGAGAAATAGGCCGGTTCGTCAAATCCGAGCATTTGGGAGATCTCGTTTATTTTCATCCGTGTGATCTCCAGATACTCACACGCCTTTTGGATTTTGAGGCGGATGAAATAATTGATGGGAGAGACTTGGGTCTCTTTTTGGAACAGCAGCGAGAAATGGGAGGGCGAATATTTGAAATAACCGGCCAATTGCTGCAGGGTCAGATCGTGCTGCAGATTCTCCTGCATGTAATGAATGACCCGGGTCGAAAAGGAGACCTCCCGCTGTTGGTTGTATTTCGAATAGCGGAATTGTGTCACGTAGTTGAACGATCCCAGCAACGCATAGAGGCAAAGGGAAGAATAGACCATATATTCCTTGATATAGCCCATGGTGAAGTTCTGATAGATGTCTTCAAACAGACGGATCCGGTCCTGTAGCCTTGAATTGTCACCCGGCAGGATGGTCTGCGGGCCATGCTGTTGCGGTAGGAAATAGGAGCTGAGCCGTCCGCGGAAATGCAAGAAATAGATGGTCCACGGATCGTTGTCGTCGGCCCCGAACGAATAGGGGGTATAGGCAGGAAGCAGGAAATACTGGTCCTTTCTGACGGGATAGGTGACTCCACCCAGACGATACCACCCCTTCCCACCGGTACAATAGATCAGCATGTAATAGTTGCATCCCTGCTCTTTCTGCACATAATGATATTGTACTTTCGGAAAATAGCCGATCTTCCGAAGATAGAGGTTCCCTATCAAAGGATCTTGACTGTACGTCTGCAATAAATCCTCCGGGAGGGAACTCACTTTTTCTCCTTTAAACCCTTCCTTGATCTTTATCATGGTATGACGATTCGTGAGTAATGTATACGTTCCCACAAACGTACGAATTTCTTTGGAACTGGAAATGTGAAATCAGAAGAAAATATAAGAAAATAGGAACAAAAGTTACCCTCAGTTTCTCTCGGCTCATATACTTTTGCATCAAACAACAAAAGAAAACACAATATGGATAAAAGACTTTGGTTACCGGCTCTGCTGTTCGGAGGATTGATGGCTTGCACCTCCTCGGGCCCTCAGAAAGAGCTGGCAGAACGGATTCAGGCAGACTCGACTCTGTGTGTGGTGGACAGTATGGCACGGGCCGTCATTCGCAGTGGGTTGAATGCGGGCAGCGGTTATTCCCAGATCTGGGCGCGTGACATGAACACCTTCATCGAGACGGCGTGCGAAGAGACCGATCATCAGGTGTTGCGGGAGGCTATCTTGCTCTTCTTCGCTTTGCAACAGCCCAACGATGAGATGATTGACGGCTATGTGTTGAAAAAGGATTTCAACTGGTATGATGATACGCCCTACTATTCAGAGGCGGCTCCCGACCATGTGGCCTTCAAGAATACGGTGGAGACCGATCAGGAGAGTTCGTTGATCCAGATTGTCGGGAAATACATCCGCAAGACGGGTGACCGTTCGATTCTGCAGGCTGAAGTGGCTGGCCGGACCGTACTGGATCGGATGGAGGGAATGGTCCGCTATCTGATGCGTGAGCGGTATTCGGAAAAACAGGGTCTGTTGTTTGGGGCGATGACAGCCGACTGGGGCGATGTACAGCCCAATGATGATTTCGGTTGTGACATGAATGAGAAATCCACACCGGCTATCGATGTGTATGACAATGCCATGTTCCTGTTGGCATTGGATGATCTGCAGGAGATGACGGACGATCCCGCCCGGAAAGCGGAATGGAAAGCGTTGCGGGACCGGATTGCCCGGCAGGTGCGGGCCTGTTTGTGGGATGAGGAACACCAGAAGTTCATCCCGCATATCTATTTGGACAAATCTCCGATTCCGGAAGGGTTTGACGAGAACACGATCCATTATCATGGCGGAACGGCGGTCGCTATGGAGGCCGGTCTGCTGTCTGTCGATGAGATCCGCAGGGTGAATGCACAGATGTTGGAGAATGTGCGGTTGTCGGGGATGCCCAGTGTGGGACTGACACTCTATCCGACCTATCCGGAAGGACTCTTTACCGGCGGTATGGCCCATCCGTATGTCTATCAGAACGGAGGCGACTGGACCTGGTTCGGCGGACGTATCATTCAGCAGCTGATTGCTCACGGGCTGGTGGAAGAGGCGTACGAAGAGGTACGGCCCATGTTGGATCGGGTCATTCAGAACCAGGGCTTCTATGAGTGGTATGGCCAGGGAGGCGTACCCAGCGGATCCGGTCATTTCAAAGGATCGGCAGGTGTCTTGGCGAAAGCCATCCAACAGTTCCGGGAATGGAGTGAACAGGTGAAATAATCAAATGAATCCTATATGCGAAAGAGTAATTATGACAAAAGCCCGGCCACGCTTGTAGAAGGCGAACTTTGGAAAGGCTGGGAGGCTGTACGGCAGGAGTTGGCTGATTCATGCCGGCAAGCAGGTGAAACATGTGTATGGGTGGTGGAATGCTACCAGGGTGTTTACCATGAAGAGGTAAGGGAACAATTGAAGGCCCTGCATCCGGCCCTGTTTTTCGATACCCGGGAACTGTTCAAGCCGGAAGAGGAGATCCGGAACATGACCTATCCCTATCTGACAGACGACCGGTTGTTTGGATATAGAGCCCACTTTACCTATGCTGATTATCTGGATGCGGAGCGGGTCATGGCTGTACGCGAAGCGTTGACACTGGCACAAGGACTGGTGATTGTTTACGGACACGGTGCGGCCTATGTGGCACCGAAGGCCGATCGGCTGCTCTATGTGGATATGGCCCGTTGGGAGATCCAGATGCGTTCCCGTCGGAAAGAGGTGGACGGCTTGGGCGTACACAACCGGGAAGAGGAGCCGTCGCTCCATTATAAGCGGGGGTATTTCATCGACTGGATCGTCTGCGACCAGTTGAAAAAGCAGTTGTTGCCCAAAGCGGACTATTGGCTGGATACCCATCTGGCCGGCGAGCCCAAGATGATTGCCGGCGAAACACTGCGCCGGGGACTGGTGAAGACGGCACACAAGCCCTTCCGTGTGGTTCCCTTCTTCGATCCGGCTCCTTGGGGAGGACAATGGATGAAGGAGGTATGCGACTTGGATCGCTCCAAGAGCAACTTCGGCTGGTGTTTCGACTGTGTGCCGGAGGAGAACAGCCTCTATCTGAAGGTGTCAGGAGAACTGTTTGAGATGCCCTCCAACAATTTGGTCTTCTATCAGACGCGGGATCTGCTGGGTGGACCGGTAGAGGCTCGTTTCGGACAGGATTTCCCGATCCGTTTCGATTTCCTCGACACGATCGGTGGTGGCAATTTGAGCCTGCAGGTACATCCGACCACCCAGTACATCCGGGATACATTCGGTATCTATTATACACAGGACGAGAGCTACTATCTGTTGGATGCAGAGGAGGGAGCCACTGTCTTCTTGGGGCTCAAGACCGGCGTGGATCCGGAGGAGATGATCGCATCCCTGCAGGAGTCGCAACGTACCGGCAAGCCTTTCGAGGCAGAGAAGTATGTCAACCGGTGGCCGGCCAAACGGCATGACCATTTCCTGATTCCGGGCGGTACGGTACACTGTTCCGGTGCCGGAGCCATGGTATTGGAGATCAGTTCGACACCCAGCATCTTCACCTTTAAGTTATGGGACTGGGGACGTCTGGGACTGGATGGACGTCCGCGCCCGATCAACATCGGACATGGATCGCATGTCATCCAATGGGAACGTCAGACCGAGTTCGTCCGTCAGCAATTGGTGAACCATGTGGAGACGATTGCCGAAGGCGATGGCTGGCGGGAGGAACGTACCGGCTTGCATGAGAATGAGTTTATCGAAACCCGCCGTCACTGGTTTACGGAAAAGGTATCTCATTCGACAGGCAACAGCGTGAATGTACTCAATGTGATCAAGGGTGACTCCCTGTTGGTGGAAAGCCCCACCCAGGCATTCGAGCCGTTCGAAGTGCATTATGCGGAAACATTCATCATTCCGGCGGCAGTCGGTGACTATACCATCCGGCCGATCGGTGCTTCCGTCGGCAAATATTGCGGAACGATCAAGGCGTACGTACGATTTAAACAATAAAAACACATGCAAATGAAAAACTATGTAAAGGCAGGATGGACAGGATTGCTTTGTGCCTGTCTGTGTGTCTCCTGCGGAGCCCCCACTCCCAAACAATCTGATGCTGACAAACAGCTGGCGGATCAAATCTTGAAGGATACGTTGATGGAACGGGTGGATGCCATGGCTCGTGAGGTAATCAAAGGCGGCTTCAATGCCGGTGACGGATATGGTGAAGTGTGGATCCGTGATTATAACACCTTCATCGAACTGGCCATGGAGGTGATGCCGGACAGCCAGATCCAGGACAACCTGTTGACATTCTTCCGTTTCCAGGGAGCGACAGGCGATATTGTAGATGGATTCATTGATGCTTCCAAAGCACAGGACTCTGAAATTGGTTACAAATATCGCCGGACACCGTTGGAGCCGCGTTATGCCGCTCACAAGAATACGGTAGAGACAGACCAGGAGACATCGTTGGTCCAGGCCGTTTGGCGTTATGTGACGAAGAGTGGCAACAAGGACTTTTTACAGCAGCAGGTGGACGGAAAGTCGGTCATTGATCGGTTGGAATGGGCCTTGGAGTTTCTGCTGAATGAACGGTATGATGCCGAACACGGATTGCTTTGGGGAGCCACGACGGCCGACTGGGGCGATGTGCAGCCGGAGCATCCTTGGGGTGTGGAGCTGGACGAACATTCGCACCGTTGTCTGGACATTTATGACAATGCCTTCTTTGTGATTGCTATCAACCATTATTTGGAGATGACCACAGACGCGGCCAAACGGGAACGTTGGACACAGGTACGTGAGCAGATCAAGACAAATATCAGGACCTATCTGTGGGATGCGGAACACCAGAAATACATACCGCATGTCTATCTGGCAGAGGGCTCTCCTTTCCCTGCCGATTTTGATGAGAATCAGATCCACTATCATGGAGGAACAGCCGTGGCCATCGAGGCAGGACTGCTCTCGAAAGAGGAGATTGCCGTGGTCAACCAGGCACAGGTGCGCAATGTGAAGGAATCCGGAGCTCCGACCATCGGACTGACGGTCTATCCGCCCTATCCCGAAGGCTTCTTCCAGAACAAGGGCATGTATCCTTACGGCTATCAGAATGGAGGGGACTGGACCTGGTTCGGCGGACGGATGATCCAGCAATTGATCCGCAACGGATTTGTACAGGAGGCCTACGATGAGGCTCGTCCGATGTTCGAACGGGTTGTCCGGAACGGCGGTTTCTATGAATGGTACGTGCGCGACGGAAAGCCTTCCGGTTCGGGTACTTTCCGGGGCGAAGCCGGTGTGTTGTTCAAGGTGATCGAGGACTTTAGAAACTGGGCCGGACAGCAATGAGCGATTCACGAATTGTCATGACATTGGATGCGGGAGGCACGAATTTTGTCTTTACCGCTATCCGCGAGGGCCGGGAACTGGTGACTCCTATCACGCTCCCGGCTGCTGCCGATCACCTGGAGCGTTGTCTCCAGACCTTGGTCGAAGGGTTCAATCAGGTAAAGGCGCTGTTGCCGGAACCGCCGGTAGCCATCAGCTTTGCCTTTCCCGGACCGGCCGATTATGCCGCCGGTATCATAGGTGACCTGCCTAACTTCCCGGCTTTCCGGGGTGGGGTTGCCTTGGGCCCCTTCTTGGAGGCCCGGTTCGGCATACCGGTCTTTATCAACAACGACGGGAACCTGTTTGCCTATGGAGAGGCGATGACCGGCCTGTTGCCGGAGGTGAACCGACGTTTGGAGGAGGCCGGCAGTCCGAAACGGTACAAGAACCTGTTGGGAATCACCTTGGGAACTGGTTTCGGTGGCGGTGTGGTGGTCAATGGCGAGCTGTTGACAGGCGATAACGGTTGTGGGGGCGATGTGTGGTGTCTGCGGAACAAGAAATATCCTCACTGCATTGTAGAGGAGAGCGTCAGCATCCGGGCGGTACGACGGGTCTATCAGGAGCGTTCGGGCGACGAGACGCCGCTCTCTCCGAAAGAGATCTGCGAGATAGCGGATGGTCTGCGTCCAGGTAATCGGGAAGCCGCTTGTGCCGCCTTTGCCGAATTGGGAGAGATGGCAGGCGATGCGATTGCCGCAGCTGTGACCCTCATCGATGGACTGATTGTCATCGGTGGCGGTGTATCCGGAGCCTACCGGCATATCTTTCCGGCACTTTTACAGGAGTTGCGCAGTCAGTTGCAGACCTTGGCTGGCGACCGGTTCAGCCGTTTGCAGATGCATGTCTATAACCTGGAAGAGGAGGAGGAGTTTACCCGATTTGCACAGGGACAGGCTGTCCAAGTGGCCGTACCGGGCACCTCTTACACCCGGAACTATGATCCGTGCAAGCGGATTGGCATAGCCGTTTGCCATCAGGGGACCAACCGTTCCATCGCGTTGGGAGCCTATCTCTATGCCTTGAATCATCTATCATAAAAAGAAAAGAATCAATGAACTATCAGATGAAAACCGGGTTGTTCGGATTGTTGGGCGGGTTGTTCGTGGCCTGCTCCTCAGTGGAACAACCCGCTCCACAGGAGATATTTTCACAGTATGTGGAACCGCGTATCGGAACAGCCCATTGCCGCTGGTTCCATTTCACGCCGGGTGCCTTGCCCTTCGGCATGGCAAAGCCGGCCCCATCCACCAATGGCCATTTGGGGAATGCCTCCGGATGGGAAGCTACCGGCTATGATTATCGTGACACGACAATCGACGGATTCCCTTGCCTGCATGAGTTTCAAGTGGGCGGTATTGTCCTGATGCCGTTGAAGGGAGCCTTGAAAACCATTCCGGGGCCGGTCAACGACACGACAGGCATTGGCTATCATGCCCGGTTTGACCGGGAAGAGGAGATCGCCACAGCCGGATACTATTCGGTCAAGTTGAAAGAGAGCCGGATCCAGGCGGAACTGACCGCTACCACCCGTGTGGCTTTCCAGCGTTTTACCTTCCCGGCAGGAGACGACAGCCATCTGCTGTTCGACATCGGGAACCGGCAGGGAGAGAGTGGTGCCGTGCGTGACGCTTGGGTTCAATATACATCGGATGGCCGGATTGAGGGCTACGTGGTGACTGAGCCGGAATATGTCAGGAAGTACCAGCCGGGAGCTACCGTACCCCTCTATTTCTCAGCTGTGTTGGACAAGCAGCCGACTGCCTGGGGCAGTTTTGTAGGGGAGCAGGTGACTCCGGACAGCCGCGAGGCAAAAGGGGTAGGGGCCGGTCTCTACCTGACCTTCCGGACGGAAGATCAGGAGGCGGTGACAGCTCAGGTCGGACTCTCCTACACCTCAATTGAGAATGCCCGTCTCAACCGCGAAACGGAGGCTTCTTCATTGGATTTCGACACGGCCAAGGCCTTGGCACATCAGCAATGGGAGGAGTATTTGGGCCGGATCCAGGTGGAGACACCGAACCGGGAAGATAAGGTGAAGTTCTACACCGGACTCTATCATGCCCTGTTGGGTCGTGGAGTTGCCAGTGATGTGAACGGTGCCTATCCGCGCCACGACGGATCTGTCGGACAGATTCCGTTGAAAGAGGGGGAACCCATTCATGCCCTGTATAATACGGATGCCGCATGGGGTGCCCAGTGGAATCTTTCCCAGCTTTGGACATTGGCCTATCCGGAGTATCTCAGCGACTATATCAGCAGCCATCTGCGGGTGTATCAGGATGCCGGATGGCTGGCAGACGGAATTGCCAACAGCCGGTATGTGTCCGGTGTCGGGACCAATCTGTTGAGTACGATTCTGGCAGGTGCCTATCAGTGCGGTATCCGCGATTTCGATGTGGAGTTGGCCTATGAGGCTGCCCGCAAGAATGAGCTGGATGGAGCGAACCGTCCTTTGGGTGCCGGTAAGGTCGATACGGATGTCTTTGTCGAGTTGGGTTATGTGCCGCATGCCGACCAGGGTGACGGACCGGACGAGGCCTTTATGTTCTCGGCTTCGCATACATTGGAATACTCCTTTAGTGCCTGGGCTGTAGCTCAGTGGGCCAAGCAGTTGGGCAAGGAAGAGGATTATGGGAAACTGATGTGGCTCTCCAAAGGATGGGAGCGGATCTACGATACCTCCACCAATTTTGTCTGTCCGAAGAAACGGGACGGCTCGTTCATCGATGACTTCAATCCGATGCAGGTCTGGCGTGGATTCCAGGAGGGAAATGCCTGGCAATACACCTTCTATGTGCCGCACGATGCACCGGCGTTGGTCGATAAGGTGGGCGCGGATCTGTTCACCCAGCGTCTGGACAGCATCTTTACCCTTTCTCAGAAGAAGATTTTCAGCGGTGGTACGGAAGTGGGGGCTTTTGCCGGTCTCCAGACCCTCTACAATCATGGTAACCAGCCCTGTCTGCATATCTCTTGGCTTTTCAACGAGTCAGGTCGTCCTTCGTTGACGCAGAAGTGGGTCCGTGCCATCCTGAATGAGTTTTACGGAACGGAAGGCATTCATGGCTATGGCTATGGCCAGGATGAGGATCAGGGACAATTGGGTGCCTGGTATGTGATTGCCTCGATGGGTCTCTTCGACATGAAGGGTTTGACCGATCCCAATCCCTCCTTTGCCTTGGGCAGTCCGTTGTTCGACAAGGTGACGATTCGCCTGAATCCCGATTATTATCCGGGAAAACAGTTTGTCATCGAGGCACCGGGAGCACATGCCCATCCGTATGTCCGCCAGTTCCGTCTCAATGGTGAACCGTTGCAGAAACCCGCTCTTCCTTTTGCTGCCATTGCCGCAGGCGGTAAGCTGCAGTTGGATATGTGCGATCAACCGCAAGATCAATAGGCTTTTGTCATTTCTGACTGCTCTGCCGGGCGGCTTGGGCAGTACTATCTCAAAGAATATATACTTCATCGGCCAAGTAAGTATATATTCTATGGCAAGGTCAGTATATATTCTCTGGAACCCCATGGTTCCTGCTCATAGACCCCATGGTTCCTGTAAAAACACCCCATAGTGTTTTGCCACGAACCGTGGGGTGTTTTTTTACGCTTTTACCGGGAGAAAAATTATTTTCCTCGCGAGGAAACAAATAAACTATATATAATGTACGCCTGTACCTATTATATTATGGGGATTACATGCCTCCTGAAAATGATACCGGATCTTTGGGGAAATCATACCGGACTTTTGAAAAATGACAGGCATAAAATGGTGAAAGGCCGGGTTATACATGGCATGGCGAAACTATGCTTTTAAATGGCGAATTTATTGTCTAAAGTGCCGAAAAATCTCATCTGATTATCAATGAGATAGAGGATTCTTATCAATATTTTAATCATGGCGTTCCTTTCAGTTGTCAATTCTGTAAAGAACAGGGAATGAATGGATTATTGATGTCTTAGAAACGAAAAAAGTGGCGAAATTAAACGTACGTTTTTTTTCGCCACTTTTCATGCCACAAAGGTACACCTATTTCTGATTTCTCCAAGACTTTCCGCCTCAAAATTTTCTTATTATATCTGTTTCCTTATCAATCAGATAGGTTTATAGTACAAAACCAATGCTTTTC
>JBJECC010000065.1:0-2840 GCA_051870655.1 Parabacteroides sp.
AGTCGTTTCATGTGTTGCGGGTCAGTCCGGAGTATTTCGATCTATTTCGTGCACGTGACGAACAGGGACGTTCCATCACGCAATTGCTCGTTTCTGATCCGGATGCGCGGGTCCTTTCCGGAGCAGCAGCCCGTCGGTTCTTTCCCGGCCAGTCGGCCGTCGGCAAGCAGGTCTCAACAAGCCGTACGTTGGAAAACCCGTTACGGGTGGTTGCCGTAGTCCCTCATTTCCGTTCAAATGATTTTGATCGGGAGGAGGCTTGCTATTTCCAGATTTTGCAAGGAGATCTGTTGCGGGAGTGTGTGGAGACCTTTGGCAAGAGTGTAGAACTTTGCGTCCGCATGAAGCGGTCCATGACGACCGATCAGATGATGAAGTTTCTGTCGGATGCCTCCGAACGGTTGCAAGCGGGCGATCTCTATGTGAGTGGTGTGAAAGAACTGTCCAAGCAACGGGTTGAGATACTGAAAACCAAGTTGGACATACGGAAACAACAGATGGCGGTCATCCTGTTTCTGTTGGTCAATGTGTTCTTTGGCGTGGCCGGAACCTTCTGGTTGCGGACGGAACGACGCCGGGGAGAGATCGGCTTGCGTTTGGCCATGGGATCCAACCGGCAACAGATTGGTCAGGTGCTCTATACCGAGGGGCTGATCCTTCTAAGTCTGACACTCCCGTTCCTGCTTCTGTTGATCTTCAATCTGCTGAAGGTGGATCTGTTGGATACCTATCGTGAAGCCTATTCCCTGTTGCGTCTGGTAGCCACAGTGGGAGCCTCCTATCTGCTGATGGCTCTGATGATTTGTCTGGGCATCTACTATCCGGCTCGGGTGGCGAAACATTTGCCGCCGGCAGAGGCTTTGCGTGAAGAATAGGGTTGATATATATATATATACAGTACTAATCAAGTAATCAAAAAAGTAATAAGATATGGAAATCATTAAACTGACAAATGTAGAAAAGGTCTATCGGACCAAAGAGATCGAGACATTGGCACTCGAAAATGTGAATCTGAATGTGAACAAGGGAGAATTTATCAGCATTATGGGCCCTTCCGGTTGTGGCAAATCCACTTTGCTCAACATCATGGGACTGCTCGATCTGCCTACTTCGGGTCGGGTAGAGATCAATGGGGTGGAGACAGCCGGCATGAATGACAAGGCATTGGCTTCGTTCCGTAACTCGCAATTGGGGTTCGTTTTCCAGTCATTCCACCTGATCAATTCACTCAATGTGATAGACAATGTGATGCTTCCGTTACTTTACCGTTCTACCTCTTCACATGAGCGCAAGCAGTTAGCCGAAGCGGTATTGGAGAAGGTCGGGCTCAGTCATCGGATGCGCCATTATCCGACACAACTCTCCGGTGGTCAGTGCCAGCGTGTGGCCATAGCCCGGGCCATTATCGGCAATCCGGAAATTATCCTGGCCGACGAGCCTACCGGTAACTTGGATTCCAAGATGGGAGCTGAAGTCATGGAGCTGCTGCACAAACTGAACGAAGAAGACAAGCGTACCATCGTCATGGTGACGCACAACGAGAATCAGGCACAACAGACCCATCGCATTGTCCGCTTCTTCGATGGGCATCAGATTGGAGAGATTATACCTGAACAGGCTTGAAGGAGAATCCTTAAAACAGAAAAATGATGAAGATTCTATTATATATCAAACAGGCCTGGAGACTGATCCGGCAAGAGCGGCTCTTCAGTACGATCTATATCGTCGGGACTGGTCTGGCCATCTCCTTGGTCATGGTGATGAGCATCGTGCTCTATATCAAGTTCGCCCCACTCTATCCGGAAGTGAACCGCAACCGGGTATTGGTCTTGAAATTTGGCTGTTATACAAACAAAGAGCAACAAAGTATGTCCAGTGCTTCTTTGTCTCTTAATCTGATCCGCCAATTGACGGAACAGTTGGATGGGGTACAGGCCGTTTCTATTCTTGAAACCGGTTTTTCGGAGGGACGTGTCCAGTCGATTGGAGAAAAGGAGCTGTTGCGGATTCCCACCCGTGCGGTCAATCCGGATTTTTGGAAGGTGAATGAATTCCGTTTTGTGGAGGGGAAGCCCTTTTCCGAGGAGGATTTTACCAGTGGATTGTTTGTGGCTGTCATTGGAAAGGGATTGGCGAAGCGGTTGTTTGGCGAGGAATCGGCTGTCGGACGCGAGGTAGTCATGAACTATCAACGCTATCGGGTGACCGGAGTCGTTCAGTCGGCCTCTACGTTGAATGGGAATGTCTATGCCGAACTCTATTTTCCCTATACGACCTTGCCGGATATCTATAATGAGTATCAACCGGGATTGGGTGGTTTCCAGGCGACCCTTCTGATGGACGAGGGGGCTTCGTCTGCTTCTATCAGAAGGCAGATTGAGAAACGGCTCCAGCAGTTCAACCAGACGTTGGAAGAACACTATACTTTTGAAATACTTGGTCAGCCGGATCCCTTTTGGGTCAGTACACTTCGACGAGGGAGCAATGTGGCACCGGATATACCAGCCTTCCTGTGGCAATATGGAACAATCTGTCTGTTGCTGTTGCTGATTCCTGCAGTCAGCCTGAGTGGTATGGCCGATTCTCGGATGAACCGTCGGTTGGCGGAACTGGGAGTCCGGCGGGCTTTTGGTGCCCCTCGTACGACCCTCTTCGGACAGATTTTGACAGAGAATCTGATCTATACATTGTTCGGAGGCTTGTTGGGTCTGCTGGTCAGCTTCGGACTGGTGGAGTGGACACGTGGATGGATCTTTTTTGAAGGAATGACAGCTTGGTCTTATGCCTATTGGGCGGGCATTGAATTGCCGATCGGCTCGTTGCTCAATCCTTGGGTATTT
>JBJECC010000066.1:0-2813 GCA_051870655.1 Parabacteroides sp.
TAATTGACCGATGCCAATGCTGAGGAGCAATTGAAAGACATGGATGGTATTCTGATCGCTCCGGGATTCGGACAGAGAGGTATTGAAGGAAAATTTGCAGCCATCAAATATGCACGTGAACATGACGTTCCCTGCCTGGGTATCTGTCTGGGTATGCAATGTATGGTGATTGAGTTCGCACGTGATGTATTGGGCTGGAAAGATGCCAACTCGACGGAAATGGAGCCGCATACCAACCACAAAGTGATTGATCTCATGGAAGAACAGAAAAACGTGACCAACATGGGTGGTTCCATGCGTCTGGGGGCATACGATTGTACATTGAAACCCGGTTCACGTATTTTTGAAGCCTACGGCGAACAACATATCCAGGAGCGTCACCGCCACCGTTTCGAATTCAACAACGAATACAAAAAGAATTTTGAAGCGGCCGGTATGATGTGTACAGGCGAGAATCCGGAAACAAATTTGGTAGAAGTCGTGGAGATTCCTACACTGAAATGGTTTGTAGGTGTTCAGTACCATCCGGAATACAACAGTACGGTTGTAAAACCCAACCCGTTGTTTTTGAAGTTTGTGAAAGCAGCCATTGAGAATAAAAAATAACACGGATATAGATGGATAAAAACACTATCACGGGCTTTGTGCTGATTGGTATCGTCTTGTTGGTGTTCAGTTGGATCAACCAACCGACCCCCGAACAGATTGAAGCACAGCGCCGTTACCAGGATTCGATCGCACAGGTTGAATTGGCACGCCAAGCAAAAGAAGAAGCAGAGAACCGGAGTGTGGAAGACAATCTGCAAGCGATGCAAAGTCTGCCGGATTCTGTACGTGAAGCGCGCATGCAAGCCAGCTATGGCAGTTTTGCCGCAGCCATGAATGGTCAGGAGGGATTCACTACCTTGGAGAATGATTTGGTGGAAATCCGTCTGAGCCACAAAGGGGGACGTGTCTGTTATGCCCGTTTGAAAGAGTATGACACACACGACGGTCAGCCGTTGGTACTCTTCGATGAGAAAAATTCGCAACTTGATTTCACACTGATTACAGCAGCCAATCAAGCCATTCACACCAGCGATCTCTATTTTACCCCGGTTCGCGGTAAAGAGGACAATCAGGTCATCATGCGTCTGCAAGTCGGTGACGGCCAATTGGATTTCACCTATACATTAACGCCGGATGATTATATGTTGCAGTTTGCGTTACAGGGAACAGGATTGAATGGTATCCTGTCGCCCAACACACAATCATTGGCCTTGAACTGGCAACAGGATATCCGTCAACAGGAAAAGGGACGTTCGTTTGAAAACCGGTATGTGGCTCTCTATTACAAAGTGGCTGGTGACGATGTAGAGAATTTGTCGGAAAACGGCAATTCGGCCAAGACGGTTGAAGAGCGGCTGAAATGGATCGGCTACAAGGACATGTTCTTCTCAACGGTATTGATCAGCGAGAGCGGATTTGAAAATGTCTCGATGGATTCCAAGATGTATGAATCCGGTGAGATGATCAAACATTTCAGATCGAATGCCGAGGTGGCGTTTGACCTGCAAGGCAAGCAACCTACCCACCTGCAATACTATTTTGGTCCGAACAAATTTGCCTCTTTGAAAGCGTATGACGAAAACCTATCGAAAGAAGAGCGTTTGGATCTGGCCAAATTGGTACCGTTAGGATGGGGTATCTTCCGCTGGGTGAACCAGTATTTCGTCATTCCGTTGTTCGATTTCCTGGATCAGTTCATTCCGAATTATGGTCTTCTGATCTTTATTCTGACATTGATCGTCAAGACCATACTTTTCCCGTTGACACGTAAATCCTACTTGTCATCAGCCAAGATGCGCGTGTTACGTCCGCAAGTGGAAGAGATCAATGCCAAATATCCGGGAAATGAACAGGCCATGGAACGCCAGCGTGCCACCATGGAGCTCTATTCACGTGCCGGGGCCAGCCCGATGAGTGGCTGTCTTCCGATGCTGTTGCAGATGCCCGTACTGATTGCATTGTTCATGTTCTTCCCCTCGGCTATCGAGTTGCGTCATCAGAGTTTCTTGTGGGCACATGACCTATCGACGTATGATGCGATAGTCTCTTGGGAAACCAACATTCCGTTGATTTCAACCTATTTCGGCAACCATATCAGTCTTTTCTGTCTGTTGATGACCATCACCAACATTATATATACGAAATATAATATGGAGATGACCAATACCGGACAGCAGCAGATGCCGGGTATGCAAGTGATGATGTACATGATGCCGTTGATGTTTTTGGTATTCTTCAACCAATATGCATCCGGTCTGACCTATTACTACTTCATCTCTACGTTGATCACCATTGTGCAGACGTTGATCTTCCGCTACACCATTGACGAAAAGAAGTTGTTGGCCAAGTTGGAAGAAAACAAACGCAAGCCACTCAAACGATCCGGTTTCCTGAAACGGCTGGAAGAGATCCAAAAGGCACAGGAAGCGCAATTGGAACGTCAGAAGCAACAACGTAAACATTGATTCGTTCAGAAGGTGCGGCATTCAGACCGCACCTTTTTTTATTCCAATTCTTTTTCGTACTTTAGCGGCACAAACTAAAAAGGAAAGATTGTATGAAACATATGTTTACACTGTGGATCATTGTGATGATGACTTGTCTGACCCCTACCCTTTGGGGGCAAGAGACCGAAACGCTGGTACAGATTGATACGGATATGGGGAAAATCAAAGTCAAACTGTATAACGATACTCCTTTACACCGCGACAATTTGATGAAACTGGTGAATGAGAGTTTTGATGATGGATTGCTCGTCCACGGGG
>JBJECC010000067.1:0-15106 GCA_051870655.1 Parabacteroides sp.
GGATATATCCTGCTGGACGAGAAGAGTCCCTCCACCTATAGCAAGATCTATCTGGACGAATTGAGTCTCTTGAAATACAATTATGCTTCGGAAACGTTGAAACGGGTGGAACAATCCGCCAAATAGCCATGCTGCGAGTCGCTTCCCATTTTCTCCTTTACAGCCAGTGTTACCGGCTTCATTATGTGGAGCTGGATATCCAAGATCGCGTGACAGCCATTCGGCCGCTTACGGAGGAGCTCGCCGCTACCGAGTTTTACAATGGCGTTGTACTGATCGTGCCGGAGGGCCGTTGCCCTGCCGATTGGTCATCCTGGCTCTATGCCGGTTGTACAGTTGATCCGGCCCGGCTGTGTGGACAGTTACAGCCACTTTGGGCAGGAGAGGAGATCTCCTCCCGCTCCGTGGAACTCTATTTATTGTCGCCCGACGGACTGACGGCGACGAAACTCCGCACACACCACAGCGGTGGCAATCGCCACATTCAATGATTCGCTGGTCTGTTCGCCCGGTGGAAAGCTGGGGATATAGAGACGCTCGTTGACCAAGGCCCGGATGGCAGGCCGGATGCCATTCCCTTCATTTCCCATGATCAGCAGCCCATGGGACGACAAGGGTTTTTCATACAGATTCTCCCCATCCAGCAAAGTCCCGTAAAGCGGAACCTGGCGTGCCGCCTGTTGCCCGCAATAGGCGGTCAGATCCGTATAATGTACGCGGACGCGTGCGATGGCTCCCATGGTGGCCTGGATCGTTTTGGGAGAGAAGGCATCGGCTGTGTCGAGGCTACACACCACATCACGGATACCGAACCAGTCCGCCAATCGGATAATCGTCCCCAGATTGCCCGGGTCCTGGATGCCGTCCAGTGCAATGACCAGTTGTTGCGAGGGATCCACCTGGGAGAGTTCCCAGTGAGGCCGTTTGAACAGGGCCAGTACATCTTGGGGGTTCTTCAGGAAACTGGCTTTCCGGATCTCCTCTTCACCGGCCTCCACCAATTCACCGACGTGTAGGGCCGGTTGGGCCGCAATCCATGAGGGACGTGCCAACAGCCATTCACAGTCAAAAGCCGGTAAAAGGTCGGCTACCAGTTTATTCCCCTCCGCTACAAAAATTCCCGTTTCATCTCTGAACTTCTTCCATTCGAGCGAGCGGATGTATTTTATTTTATTCTTACTAAGCATTCCCATTCTTTTTACTTCAACAAAAATACTGGAAATAATTGAATTTACTTACATTTGTGTCGGAATTGATGATAAGATGAAGAAAGTACTGCATACAATGACATGTTTGGCGACGGGTTGGTGCCTTTTCTCCTGTAGCACGACGAAATACGTGGAGGAGGGCGAATACCTGTTGGATAAAGTGGAGATCACCTGTGACAGTATCGATAAAAAACCGGACGATCTGAAATCTTATCTACGTCAGCAGCCCAACTTCAAGGTGTTCGGTTTGACGAAATGGCAGTTGTTTGTCTATGGATGGTCAGGAAGAAACGAGAAGAATTGGCTGAACCGGCAGTTACGGCGCATGGGGGAACCCCCTGTCATTCTGGATACGACGCTGGTGGAGCAATCGGTGGGTGAGTTGCAGCGTCTCTTCGTCAATAAAGGATACATCAATGCCCAAGTCACAGCCTCCATCGACACATCCCATCGGAAAAAGGCGGTTGTCACCTATGCCATTCATCCGAATGAGCCCTATCGGATCCGGGAATATACGCTCCGTTTGTCAGACCCGGTGATAGACAGCCTGGCACGTGTCCCGGCTCCCAAGCGTTCCCGTCTGGCTTCGGCCTTTCTGCCTGCACAGGATGGCTATACCTGTCTGGTGAAAAAGGGAGGACTGTTTGACCGGGATGAGTTGGACCAGGAGCGGCAACGCATCACCTCCCTGGCCCGCAATCATGGCTATTATGCGTTCAACAAGGAGAATCTGGCTTATGTGGCCGACAGCTCGTTCCGGAAACATGTCGTGGATCTGGAGATGAATTTGCGTCCGTCCCGCAGTGTCCGGGCAGACGGCAGTGTGATGGAGGGAGCGCACAAGCCCTATTACATCAACAGCGTGACCTTTGTGACAGACTACAATCCGCTGGAGGGGAGTCGGGTGGATATGTCTTCAATCACCGATTCTCTTTGGACACACAATTTGCGGATTCTGTATGGCAAGAATGGCCGGACCGTCCGCCCGGGCGTGTTTCGCAAAAGCAATTACATCACCCCGGGAGCTCTGTTCAATGAGTCGGAGGTGGATCGGACCTATGCCTCTTTGGCCCGGCTGAGTATGTTGAAGAATGTCAATATTCACTTCCAGGAGTTCGAGGAGAATGACAGTCTGAAATTGGATTGTACGGTGCTGACCATCCCGGCCAAGACGCAGAGTTTCGGAGTGGAATTGGAGGGAACCAATTCGGCAGGAGATCTGGGCTTTGCCTCCAGTGTGAACTATCAGCACCGCAATCTGTTCAAGGGGGGAGAAACGTTGAAAGCGCAAGTACGTGGTGCGTATGAGTCTTTGGCCCGTCAGTCCGGCACCGGAAACTACACCGAGTTGGGAGCCGAGCTTTCCATCAATATACCCCGTTTCCTTTTCCCCTATGTGGGCTATGATTTCCTGCGCAGTGTGCGGGCTTCCACGGAGTTTTCATTGAGTTACAATCTGCAGAGCCGTCCGCAATACCGTCGTGCCATTCTCTCCGGTGTCTGGAGCTATATCTGGCAGACCTATGCCAATACGCAGGCGCGCCATGTCTTCAAGCTGCTGGATGTGAATTTTGTGATCGTTCCGCATATCGACTTCGACTTCTGGATGGAAATTCCGGAGTTGTTGCGTCTGTATAACTACAACGACCAGTTCATTGTCGCCACCGGTTACACCTATTCGTTCAATAGTTCTCCTTTGAATCGCCGGCGTAACAGCCATTCCCTGCGTGCCTCTTTCGAGATCGGGGGAAACCTGCTCTATGCCTTGTCCAAGGTGACGGGACAGAAAAAAAATGATGATGGACGTTATGAATTGGTAGGGGTTCCCTATTCCCAGTTTGTCAAGGCGGATTTTGATTTCAGCAAGAATTTTATATTTGACGAGCGCAACAGTCTGGCTTACCACATCGGAGCGGGAGTGGCCGTACCGTATGGGAACTCCAGCATTATCCCGTATGAACGCAGCTATTTTTCCGGTGGAGCCAACAGCGTGCGGGGCTGGTCAGTGCGCACGTTGGGACCGGGCAGCATGCCGGTGACCGACAATGTGTCGTTTGTCTATCAGATTGGGGATATCCGCTTGGACATGAATGTGGAGTATCGCTCCAAGCTCTTTTGGAAATTGGAAATGGCGGCCTATGTGGATGCGGGGAATATCTGGACCATCCACACCTACGAAGACCAGCCCAACGGCAATTTTGATCTCTCCCGTTTCTACAAGGAGATCGCCCTTTCGTACGGACTGGGGTTCCGTCTCAATTTTGATTTCTTCCTGCTTCGTTTCGACACCGGTTTCAAAGCCTATGATCCGCAACAGACAGGATCGCGGAAATGGGCGATTACCCGCTTCAATTTCCGCGACAATTTTGCCTGGCATTTTGCCGTGGGCTATCCCTTCTGAACGTCCAGCACCTCATATTTGGAATGCTGGCTCTTGTATTCCGGTACGATCTGCTTCATATAGCGTACAATCGCCATGTCATCGTAGGTGAAGCTCAGCCGGTAGAGCTCCTGCTCCTGACGAAGTGCATCCTCGTAGTCATATTCCCGCACAGCGGCAATCTTGATTTTGGGGTGATAGGTCGGCTTGGTTACCTCCGCGTCGTTCAGCACCTCCTCGTAGAGCTTTTCCCCGTCACGCAGACCGGTATATTTGATCTCGATATTCTTGGCACCGCTCAGCAGGATCATGCGGCGGGCCAGTTCTGCAATCTTGACCGGTTTGCCCATGTCAAAGACAAAGATCTCACCTCCTTTACCCATCGTGCCGGCCTCCAGCACCAGTTTGCAGGCTTCCGGAATGAGCATGAAATAGCGGATGATATCGGGGTGTGTCACAGTGACCGGTCCTCCGGCCTGGATCTGCTTCCGGAACAGTGGAATGACCGAACCGTTCGAGCCTAACACATTGCCGAAACGGGTGGTGACAAACTGGGTGATACCCTTCACTTGTCCGGCTTTGATGGCGTGATCCAGGCTCTGTACGTAGATCTCACAGATCCGCTTGGAACAACCCATCACATTGGTGGGGTTCACTGCCTTGTCGGTGGAGATCATGACGAATTTCTTCGTCTCATACTTGACAGCCAGGTCAGCGATGACGCGGGTACCATATACATTGTTCTGTACAGCCATGCTGGGATTGTCCTCCATCATGGGCACATGTTTATAGGCAGCTGCGTGGAACACATAGTCCGGGCGGTAGTGTTTGAAAATCTCTTCCATCCGCGACTCGTTGCAGATGGTCGCAACAATGGTCTCTGTGGTGATTTCCGGATATTTCTGATGCATATAGAGGCGGACGTCGTGCATCGGAGTCTCTGCCTGGTCGATCAGGATCAGTTCGGCCGGATTAAATTCCGCAATCTGACGGACCATCTCACTGCCGATACTGCCGGCAGCCCCTGTAATCAGGATTTTCTTGCCTGCCAACAATTTGCCGACAGACTCCAGATCCACCTTGATCTCATCCCGCGGAAGCAGATCCTCAATTTCCACCTCTTTCAACTGCGAAACACTGACTTCCGATCCACTGTCCCATTCCACGGCAGAGGGCATCATGAAGATGTGGATGCCTCCTTCCGACAGCTGATTGATCAGTGCCTCCTTTTGGCGGAACGTGTCGTTCTGGTGAGGAGAGACGAAGAGGATGGTCGCCCCCTTTTCACGCATCCGGTTCACCAGCTCGTCATCATCCGGATAGACTTTGACACCCATCAGCACGTGGTGTTGCATTTCCGGCTCATGGCTGACGAAACCGGCTAGCCGATAGGGAGTCATCTCCTCGTTCCGCAAGCTCTTTGCCAAGGATATGCCCCCTTGACGCACGCCATAGATAAATACTTTGGAGGCCGAGTGGGCATGGTAGGTCAGGTCGTAGATGTATTTCACAATGACACGTACCGACCACATCAAGGTAGTGGCCAGAACGAATGTGAAGAACAAATCCCGAATGCGGATATAGACCAGCCATTCGTTTTCCGGCAACAGCAGACGTGTCAAAATGATACAAGCTGTTCCTAACAGCATCGCAAAAGCCAACCGTTGCAGATCGACGAACGAAGAATAGCGGATAATGCCGGAGTAGGTCCGGAAAATACGGAATCCGAGCAGATAGAAGATGCCATAGGCGGCATAGGTACCCATCAACGGCCAGAATTGATGCAATGTATTCATCAATCCGGTGTTCAAGATGTGCACAAACAGTCCCGATATAAATACTATGACACTGTCAATGAAAAGAATACCCCAATAAGGGAGTGTCTTCCGCGAAAAATACCAGCGGGAGAGCTGAGAAACAAAAGATGTCATGATAAATATATTTGTAGATTATCGTCATTTATACGTTCAATCCATCCACTAATTGAATGTATTCAGGTTGTATCTGCACAGCCACCGTGATCAGATTAGGAATTTCGATCAGCAGACGTTTGGTCCGCATCCCCTTTTTGGATAGGAGATGCCCTTCATAGCCGTCCATTGTCCCTCCAATGACCCGTACAACCTTTCCGTACATGGCCGGGGTAATCTCTTCCGGCGTGTAATATTGCGGCTGTTTCAATGTAGTGACGGCTTGAATAAACTGTTCCATAATGGCATCCGGTACGGTCATGGGATCGCAGTAGGCTGCTCCTCGTTGATAACGGTATTGCAACGTGCGGGTACGCTCAATGATCGGATTGAGTTTTTCTACTGTCGAATAAGCAAATACCAGGTCTTGCATGACAGGTACAATTCGGCGCTCCTTTTTCCCTGCATGGACAACTAACCGTTGGCACATCGGCGTGAATTGCCGTATGCCAACCTGTTCCAGTAACAGATAAGCAGGTAATGCGGCATTCGCCCGTTTCAAGTCACGAAGAACGAACCACTGATTGGATGTGGTATCCCCGTCAGGCAAAGCATCTGAAGACATCAGGATATAATAACTAATCCTGCAAAACGTTGTAAGTATTTGAATGTTTTGCAGTTATGGATGGACTGAAAAAAGAAAGAGCCAAATGACCCTCTGCTGTGTTTCTGTGAGAATTGACGCATAAAATAGGTCTTCGATAGAAACTCATGCAAATGTAAGGAAAATTTTTATTTCAGAAAGCATTCTTGGAAAAGAAATCCCCGAAATGGCCATAACCATTCCGGGGATCCTATATTTCTCCTTCACAGGGAAGGAAAACTGCCATTTAGTTAGTGTACCAACATCTCAGGCGTGATCGGTGCAAATTTCTGCTCGCCCTCTTTGCGCAGTTTCACGCTGCCGTCATTCCAGTTGGAGGGCCAGCCGCCTATGATGTGCCCCAGGAAGACGACCTTCATCTCGTGCAAGCCTTTGGCCAGTGCGGCAGAGCTGTCGTGACGTGAGAAACGTTTTACCTCACCGCTGTTGTTGACCAGCAGTTTGCCATCGATCCAGACCTCTTCATTGTCGGACGAGATGTAATACACACCATCTTCCGGAATGTTGACGTAGCCGGTGGCCACCGCACCATACTGTTTCACACCGCGCATGGATTCGTCTGTCTTTTCCACTTGACGGATCTCGCGCAACGTTTTGATGACAGAGGCTTTGCGGTCTGTGACTTTGTCAAATTCGGCGGTATTCAGGAAATAGCCGTAAGCCACTTCCATGTTCAGGCCCGGAGTGGTCTGTGCCACCTCTTTGGCCGGAGCGAATGCCTGCTTTTCTACGGTGATGGTACGGGTCGGGCTCATCTTGCCGGAAGGCAATACGGAGCGGATCTTCAAAGTGGTCGTTTCCGTACACTCGATCGGATTGGCGTAGGCCGTTGATTCAGGTGTCGGTTCCGTACCATCCAGCGTATAGACCATCTTGATCGGACGGCTTGTCTTGAAGGTCAGCGTAGCCTTGTCTGTGAAAGCCACGAAGTTGCAAGAACCGTTCGGCTGTTCGGGCTGCGGAATATGATAATTCATGTTGTGACCGTCCAGACGGACATACGCATTGTCAATACGACGTTCGAAATCCTTGTAATCCTTCCGGTCCAGCGGAGTCCAGCCGATTTCTGCCACAGCGATGATTCGCGGATAGATCATATATTCGCGGATCTGCTCAGTGTACATATACTCGGCCCATGTATTCCCCTGTACACCCAGAATGAAATCACCTTTACCGATGGCAGCCAATGTATCCGGTACCGGATTATAGCTGTAGGTCTTTTCCAGCGGGGTGTAACCGCCGATTGTGACCGGTTCAAGCTTGGAATCACCCTGATAAGCATCCAGATACATACCATTTCCACCCGGAGTCATGATAACGGTGTGGTTCATAGAGGCTGCAATGATACCACCCTCTTCACCACGCCATGACATGACAGTAGCCGTCGGAGCCAGACCCCCTTCGAGAATCTCATCCCAACCGATGATCTTCTTACCCTTCGTGGCCAGGTATTTCTCCATGCGCTGGATGACGTAACTTTGCAGACGCTCTTCAGCAGAGTGGCCGTTTTCAGCCTTCAATCCCTCTTCACGGATTCGTTTCTGGCAGAGCGTACAGTTCTTCCAGCTGCTCTTCGGACATTCGTCACCGCCGATATGGAAATACTCGCTCGGGAAGAGCGGAACCATCTCATCGACTACATCCTGGAGGAATTGGAATACCTCCTCTTTGCCGGGGCACATGACAATGTCTTCCACACCCCAGATGATACGCGGTGTGCTCTGCTCGCCTTTGCAAGAGAGTTCCGGATAGGCAGCGATAGCGGCCATCTCATGCCCCGGAATCTCCAGTTCAGGAACGACCGTGATGAAACGGTCGGCTGCATACTGCACGATCTCTTTGATCTCCTCTTGTGTGTAAAAACCTTTGTGTTCGGTCTTCTCGCCTTCGATGCGGGTCGCACCCACCTCGGTCAGCTTCGGATATTTCTTGATCTCGATACGCCATCCCTGATCGTCGGTCAGGTGCCAGTGCATCCGGTTGATCTTGAACAATGCCAACACATCCAGGTGTTTCTTGACATTTTCAGCCGGCATGAAATGGCGGCAGGGGTCGAGCATGATACCACGATAACCGAAACGCGGTTCATCCTTGATGGAGACAGCCGGAGCGGTCCAGGCAATGCCACTGACTGCTGTCGGGCTTTCAATTTCAGCCGGCAGCAATTGCATAAAGCTCTGCATACCGTAGAAGAGACCTTGAGGGGTCTTGGCTTTTACCGTAACCTCTTTTGATGTGACTTCCAATGTATAACCCTCTTCGTTCACATCCAACGAAGGGTCAATGGAGAGACTGATACCGTTGCCGGATGCTGTGTCTGCGAGGCGGATGGCATAGCCGGTGGCTGTGTTCATCTTCGCAATGAAATACTCGGCAATGGTTTTCGCTTCCGGTGTGGAAGCAAATACATTTGTGCTTTTGCCCAATTTGAAGGCGCCTTCGTTTTGCACGAGGCTGGCCGGAGCCGGGATGATGTGAATGCCTTGATTGTAAGACTTCTGCTCGGGCATCGTTTCGTCGCACGAAGCGAGGAAAGCGAAGACCAGGCCGGCTCCCACGGTTGCAATGAGTTTCTTGAACATGCTGTTTGACTGAATATAAGTGTTATTTTACCAAGCAAAGATCGGATAATCCTTCATGATGCTGTTGACCTTCTCACGGACGGCTGTGATGACCTGATCGTTTTCCGGAGCGGCCAATACGGTGTCGATCAATTCGACGATTTCTCCCATCAACGTCTCTTTGGCACCACGGGTCGTGATGGCCGGCGTACCGATACGGATACCGGACGTCTGGAAGGCCGAACGGCTGTCGAACGGTACCATGTTCTTGTTGACAGTGATGTCTGCGGCTACCAGGGCCTTTTCTGCCACCTTACCGGTCAGATCGGGGAATTTCGTCCGCAAGTCGATCAGCATGGAGTGGTTGTCCGTACCGCCGGAGATGATCTTGTATCCCTTGTCAATGAAGGCCTGTGCCATGGTAGCGGCGTTTTTCTTCACCTGCTGCTGATAGGTCTTGTATTCCGGTTCAAGCGCTTCGCCGAACGCCACCGCTTTGGCTGCGATCACATGTTCCAGCGGACCACCCTGGATTCCGGGGAATACGGCTGAATCCAGCAGCTGGGACATCATCTTGATCTGGCCTTTCGGGGTCTTCTTGCCCCACGGGTTCTCGAAGTCTTTTCCTAACAGGATGATACCACCACGCGGACCACGCAAGGTCTTGTGTGTCGTAGAGGTGACGATGTGGGCATATTCCAACGGGTTGTTCAGCAAGCCTGCTGCAATCAGACCTGCCGGATGGGCCATGTCAATCATCAGCAATGCACCCACCTTGTCTGCGATTTCGCGCATCCGTTTGTAGTCCCAGTCGCGGGAGTAGGCTGATCCACCGCCGATAATCAATTTCGGCTTTTCACGCAGAGCCACCTCTTCCATCTGGTCGTAATCTACACGGCCTGTATCTTCTTTTACATTATATTCTGTGGGGTGATACAGAATACCT
Organism: Parabacteroides sp.; assembly: GCA_051870655.1. Classification (GTDB taxonomy): domain Bacteria; phylum Bacteroidota; class Bacteroidia; order Bacteroidales; family Tannerellaceae; genus Parabacteroides. The sequence goes on from JBJECC010000067.1 coordinate 9,670, forward strand.
GAACTGTTGACAGCACTTCCGTGTGAGAGGTGTCCGCCGTGAGCCAGATTCAGACCCAGGAAAGTGTCACCCGGATTCAGCACAGCCAACAGTACCGCTGCGTTGGCCTGTGCACCGGAGTGGGGTTGCACGTTGGCCCATTCTGCGTGGAACAGCTGTTTGATACGGTCAATCGCGATTGTCTCGCTCTGATCGACCACCTCACAACCGCCATAATAGCGTTTGCCGGGGTATCCTTCCGCATATTTGTTTGTCAGGCAACTGCCCATGGCCTGCATGACCTGGTCACTGACAAAGTTCTCAGATGCAATCAACTCAATGCCTTTCAACTGGCGCTGATGTTCTTTCTCGATGATGTCGAAAATAAGCGTGTCTCGTTTCATGATGTTCTTATTTTGAAAATATGTTTTTGCAAATGTACTATATTTTTCCGAACCAAAGAGAGTCTTGACGGATTTCCAATGGCAGATCCCAGTTGTCCACGAAGAGTTGCCCTGTTCCCAACCCTTGTGGCAGGGGGGTGCGGAGCGTGGCACACCATTGTGCGATGGCGTTCAGCCCGATGTTCGACTCCAGGGCGGAGGTGATCCACCAATGGGAACCTGCGTTCCCGGCTGTTGCCTCGTTCAGGCAGCTGTCCGCATAGGTGATCCATTCCTCACAGCCCGACCATCCTCCATGCAACGAAGGCTTCAGGATGATATAGGCGGGTCGGATGGTCTGCAACAGCCGGATTTTGTCTGCGGGGAGGTTGACACCGATCAGCTCCTCATCCAAGGCAATAGGCAGGGGGCTCAGTGCGCATAGGCGGGCCATCTCTTCCCACTGGCCGGCACGGATCGGCTGCTCGATGGAGTGAATCTCCAGTTCTGCCAGCCGATGGAGCTTGTCCAGCGCTTCGGCCGGAGAAAAGGCGCCGTTGGCATCCACGCGCAGTTCTATCTCACGAGTGGAAAAGTGGGACCGGATATGGCGGAGCAGGGCCAGTTCCTCCTCAAACCGGATGGCTCCGATCTTCAGCTTGACACAGCGGAAGCCCGCTTTCAGCTTCTCTTCGATGCGTTGCAACATGGTGGGATAGTCTCCCATCCAGATAAGTCCGTTGATCGGAATACCCGCTTCGCCATGGGAGAAGGGGGTATCCCAGAATGCGTATGTGCCTTGCCTCAGATGTTGCAGGGCGGTCTCCAGTCCAAACAGGATGGAGGGATAGGAGCGGAGGAGAGGCTGCTGGAGCAATGCCGGCCCCATCTCCTCGAACTGCCGGCAAAACCGGGCCACGTGAGACGCATAGTCGTCACTCGCCTCCTGGCTCAGCTGCGGGAGGGGGGCACACTCGCCGAGTCCTGTCCGGCCCGGATATTGGTCGGAGGTCAGACGGATCAGCCAGAGAGCCCGTGTGGTATAAATGCCGCGCGAGGTGCCTGCGGGCTGCTTGAAATGCAGCAGATGCGGTTCGTATTGACAATGATAAGCCATAATGAATCAGAATACAATATCAATTTCCATGTTATTTACCCATTCCACGGGCCGTCCCTTGATCTTGTGGCAGGAAACGGCGAACTTCAGAGGCAGGATCAGTCCCAACGGGATGCGCAGCCAGCCCGGCATCTTGAAGTTGTGCAGGCCGAAGAGAGACCCCAACTGAATACCGACTGCCGGTGCTACCAGGAAACGGGTCTCCCCCTGCCGGTGGTCAAGACCCATTTCATAATAACTGTACAGTCCCAGGAACTGTTCGGGTGCGACAAATATATCCAGGTTGTAGCAGGCTCCGCCCTTGACATTCCAGCTTTTCTCGGATCCTTTGTTGGGAATGGCCGCGAAACCGGATAGTGTCGGACAGAGCCAGTGGGCCATGTCGCCGGCCTTTGTGGTGAGTCCTGTCGTCTTCTTGAATTTGTGGATGTTGAGCATACTGAGATTCAGGCGTGCGCCGAGGGTCGTGCTGCCTGTCCAGCTGTCGATCGTGTTGGCACCGAACAGCACCATGAATGAGTTTGCCACCCGTGAGCGGATAAACTGCCGGCTGAACGGCTCCTGCACAATGAGCTGCAATTCGTCTTTTTCCTCGTCCAGATAGGAGGGGAGGGGCAGGTCGTCCACGTCTGTCCCGAAGGGAATGGGGAAGTCCCGGATGACCGGATGGTTCGCATACACATAGTCCGGCATCTGTTTGTCCTCGTCCGGCAATTCGTCCAGGATGTTGCGTTCCGACCCTTGCAGTGCCTCGAAGTATCCTTGCCATACCTCCAGCATGGATTCGCACGTGGCTGTGACCACCTGATAGAATACCTGGGATTCCCGTTCGTAACTGTCGCCCTTTTCCAGGGTATAGGGCGTTTTGCGCGTGACGCGGATGCGGCTGTAGTCGTCTGCCGTTTTATAGTCCATGTCGAACTGATTCAGTCGTTTGTCCCCGAAGGATCTCCAGGTCTCTCCCTTCATGTTAGCCGTCTGCACGGGTACGGTGTTGTAGAAATCATGCAGGGCCTTGTTGTTGCAGACGGCAGACGCAGTGAAACCGCGACGCACCATCTGGTGGCCCGAAGCGAAAGAGTCCTGCAGGAAATGTTCGGAAAATGCCTCGTACAGCGTGGCGTAGAACATGTAGTCGTCCGCCAGCTGTGCATTGCCGTTGCACATCGCTTTGCCCGCCTCTTGCGCCAGGTAGATGGCAAAGAAGTGGATGCAGAAATACTTGCTCATGGAGGGGAGTTTGTTCAGCTCGTCAAAGACGGCATTCACATTCGAAGGCTTTTGCAGCGCTCGCACCAGATCCGGGTCGATCTTCCGCAGGTGGTAGTCCATATCTTCGCCGTACACATAGAAATGGGAGAGGTCTTTGATGGCCAACAGGCCGTAGGCCAGATTGATCTCCAGCAGCTCTTTGCTTTTCGCTCCCGTCTGGAAGCCCTCCATGGCACGCTGCTCGAGTGCCAGTGTGCGGTTCGTCTTGGAATAGTGTGTCTGCAGTCCGGTCTCTAACAGCAGCGGGTTCTCCACGTGGTCACCGGCCAGACCGCATAGGGTGCCGTAGGTCACGATGTTGGGCAGCTGGATCAGTTCGTTCATGGCATACGCATGAGAGCCCGGAATGTGCGACATGTTGATCAGGCGGAGCATCAGGCTGTCCGCTCTCGACGCCATCCGCCTCTCCCGCTTGGCAGAGAGGTGGGTGGGCATCGAACAGCAAATCCCGATGAGAAGTAGATACCAGAGGGACTTCATGGACGCGGCTTAGGGGAATTTGGGATAATCTTCGAAACGGGGCTTGCGCTTTTCCAGAAATGCCTTGCCTCCCTCTTGGGCCTCGTCCGTCATATAGTATAGCATGGTGGCGTCGCCTGCCAGCTCCTGGATGCCGGCCTGTCCGTCCAGTTCTGCGTTCAGTCCGGCCTTGATCATGCGGAGCGCCAGCGGACTGAGCAACATCATCTCTTCCGCCCACTGCACATATTCGTCTTCCAGCTTCTCCAAGGGCACCACCTTGTTCACGAGCCCCATCTCCAACGCCTCTTGGGCATTGTATTTGCGGCAGAGGAACCAGATCTCACGCGCCTTCTTCTGTCCGACGACACGGGCCAGGTAGGAGGAGCCGAAACCGGCGTCGAAACTGCCCACGCGCGGTCCGGTCTGGCCGAAGATGGCATTCTCGGAAGCGATGGTGAGGTCACACACGACATGCAGCACATGGCCGCCACCGATGGCAAACCCGTTGACAGCGGCAATGACCGGCTTGGGGATGGAGCGGATCTGCTTCTGCACGTCCAGCACGTTCAGGCGCGGAACCCCGTCTTTCCCTACGTAGCCGCCACGCCCCTTGACGTGCATGTCACCTCCGGCACAGAACGCCGTGTCGCCGGCTCCTGTCAGCACCACTACGTTGATGTCCGGCCGTTCGCGGCAGATATAGAGCGCATCGCTCATTTCCGTCGTGGTCGTGGGTGTGAACGCGTTGCGATACCGTTCGCGGTTGATCGTGATACGGGCAATGCCGTGGTAGAAATCGAACAGGATTTCTTCATATTCTTTGATTGTAGTCCAAGTTCTCATGACTCTTTAATACTGTGATATAGATAATTATTTAGGGTTTCATGAATTTCAGGCAGACCGGTTTGCTGGTCTCGATGCGCTTTCCGGTGTCGGTCAGCCCTCCCGTTTCGGCATCGATGGAAAACACCTGGATGCAGTGGCTATCGCGACAGGCACAGAGCAGGAACTTCCCGTTGGGAGTGATGATGAAGTTACGCGGATGAATGCCGGTGAGCTGATAGCCTGTCCGGGTCAGCTCGCCGCTCTCGGCATCAATGGCGAAAATGGCGATGCCATCCCCTTGCAGGCGGTTCGACGCATAGAGGAAACGTCCGTCGGGTGTGATGTGGATGTCCGCACTGCCGGCTGCATGAAGCGAGTCAGCCTCGATGAACTGCACCGGTGTCAGGTTCCCCGCTGCCGCATCGTAGCGCAGGAAAGCGACCCGTCCGGACAATTCGCTGATCAGATAGGCCCAACGGCCGTTGGGGTGGAACACGGTGTGACGCGGTCCCTCTCCAGCCGGCAAGGAAAAGCTGGCCGGGTTGCCCGGTTGCAGCCGCAATCCTCCGTCCTTCTCCACCAGTTCATATTTGTAGATCCGGTCTGTGCCGAGGTCGTTGGCGAAAAGATACTTCTCGTCCGGCGAGGCGTAGATGCAGTGCAGATGAGGCGCATCCTGCCTTTCCGAATCGGGGGTACCCCCTTCGTACGCAAACACTTCGGCCGGTTGCAGCGACCCGTCGGGAGCGATGGGGAAGGCGCTGATGCTGCCACCGTTATAATTGGCCGTCACAGCTAAGCGGCATTGGCTGTCAATCCAGACGTAGCAGGGAGCTGTCCCCTGCGTGAGCTGTTCATTGAGGCGGGTCAGGGTCTGGGCAGCCTTGTTGATCTGATAGGCACACAGACTGGCCTCCGGCGTGTTCGTCTCGCTGACGGAATAGAGCCGCGTCCCCTCCTGATCCAATGCCTGGTAGGAGGGGTCCTGAATGCCGGTGAACCCAGCTAAAAAGGTTGCATCTCCCTGTTCTTCATCAAATTGATACATACGGATTCCCTCCGCTGACGCGTCGGCATACGAACCGACCCACAAATATAAATGCTCATTGGCCGGTTTCTCCGTACATCCCGCCAACGTCATTCCTGCCAAACCAATTGCCATAAGAAATCGATCTAAATGCATAATTAAAGATTATAAATACTACTGACTTGCAAAATTAGCTTTATCACGCTAAAATGCAAACCGTTCGTTGATCTTTTGCAACAGAGAGGCCTGGACCGCCTCAGGACCGTCAGCCTCGCCCGCATGGATGGTAAAGGGAATACCGCCCATAGCTAAACTTTTTTCAATACTTCGGTAAACTTTTACCGAAAGATTAAAAGTTAAACAATAGAACCG
>JBJECC010000068.1:0-15040 GCA_051870655.1 Parabacteroides sp.
TGCAATGGAATATCAAAACGCTGCAAGTACCCCTCAACTATTTCGATAATTTTGTGGAGACAGCCCCACATATCGTTTAAAATATTTGCCAAAAAACGAGACATTCGGGAAATTGAGTGAATAAGATATTTCTTGAATGGTCAAATCAGTCGATTTCAATTGCGATTTAGCGTCCATGATCACCATCTCTGCAATGATGTCTGACACGGATTTACCCGTTTTCTGCTTGATGATCATGCAAAGATGTTGCGAAGAGATACTCAGACGGCTTGCATAAAAAGAGGTATTCCGCTGTTGGGTGTAATTCTCCATAGCCAGCTGAATGAACTTTTTCCGAATCTCCTCACTCCGGCTCTTGCTTTGGGCCGGCCATTCTTTACGGCGATACAGATTGCTGACACCATAGATCACAGAAAGCAACATCTGCGTGATGGATTCGGGTGCCATATCCCCGATACGCATCTGCACCCGGCTGATCAGGGAATGGTAATCCACAATCAACTGTGCCACTTCATCATCCACGTGTACCATCGGATACTCCATCATGACCGGCAACAGGTTCATGGTCGCCTGAATCAAATTGACCGTACTCATAAATTTAGAAGAGAATCCGATAAATGAAAGGCGCACGTTCATGGTCTGGTCCGGACAGAAACGGATCAAACTGCCCGGCATCAATGTGATAAAATCATTCTTCCGTATCTTATACTCAGTAAGATTCACCGATGCCGTAAATTCGCCCTCCATACACAAGACGAAAATGGCAGCCTTCAGCCGGCAGGTCTGGTTGTAGAACTTCAGGATATTCTCCGTCACATCCGATCCGGCGATGAAATCCATCGGTAAATCCAATTGAGGCAATAATTGCGTATTCATCATCATACTCAGTCCGATTTTCTTGATTCACACGTGCAAAAATAGAGAAAAAAGCATTATGCCATCCTTGGAAAGAGAAAAAAATCCCCGAACAGCCTCAATGCCGTTCGGGGACCCTACATTCACCCGTTAAGAGAAGATTTATCGGATGCGAACCACTTCAGAATAGATTGCCTGATCAGCCCCATTGGCCAACACACCGACACGGGCAAACAATGTAGTCGCTTTTGCCACATCATTGTTGCCTGCCAGATCAGCGGTCAGATTCACGACACCCGGAGTCACATCTGTGACATCCTGACGGAACAGGTTGTTCACATCATCCGCAAACTGAGTCTTGCTCAACAACAGGAATACCTTGTTGATGGAAGCAGAGGGTACGATCTGGTTGATAGTGAACGATGCGTTCATCGTTGTTCCGGACACGGACAGCTGAGTATTCGTAATCAGGAAATAGGGAGTCACCTCCACCTGTACTTCTGTAGAACCATTCAGATTGACAACCATCGTATCACGTTTGTTCTCCCATGGACCGTTTCCATCCCGGGTCACCAATTTATACTGGCCGTCAAACAATTTGGCAGCGAACTTTCCGTCCTGTCCCACATAGACATTGATCGGGTCGTGTTTCTCATACCCATCCTGATACAGCTGAAGACGAACAGCCTCACCCGTACCACGCAACTGTAATGCTTGCCCTTGGTAAACGACGGTTCCATTCAGTGTTGACTGGGGAGCGTCATAATTATCCTTTCCGCAACTGGCGAACAACACCAGCAACAGGGCCAATGAAAAGATATTAGATATTAGTTTCATACTCTTCTACTGTTTTAATTATTGATACGGATTCTTCACCAACAGCGGGTTGTTGTTGATCCAGTTCAGATCCAAGAAGTTGTAATAGTTCTGCATCTTGAAGTAACGGGCATTGGGCGACATGAAGAGGAAGTCCTCTACAAATACCCACTTACCGTCGTTCGGATCACCCGGAGCTACGACACGATAGGGCCATAAACGACGATGACGAGCCTGTGCATCGTTGTTGTTACCGTTCCAAACCTTATCAGCCAAACGCCAACGCTTCATGTCCCAATAGCGGTGGTCTTCGAAGGCGAACTCTACACGATACTCGTGTACAATATTCTCGAAGGTAACCGTCTTCAACGGCTGTACACCGGCACGTTCACGTACGGCATTGATGTATTGGGCAGCCTTACCGTTATTCAGCTCAAAAGAGGCCTCGGCTGCAATCATGTACGCTTCAGCAATACGGAAACGGGGTTCCCACATTTCTGAACCACGCCCACGTGTACCGGCAGAAACTGTTTCATCCAAATATTTACGTACGTAGAAACCAGTCTTGTTGATGTACTGTTCGTTGGACTCCTTCGGACCGTTCTGCGACGTGATCAGGTTGCCCTGGTCGTCATGAGAATCCAAATCGCCCACTACAATGTTCCAGTTACCGCCCTCTTTCACTAACTGACCTGTCTGCAAAACAACCTCTTTGCCCTTGAAGTCAGCACCCGGATAGATGACCGTACCCCACAGACGCGGGTCACGATCCTTGAACGGAGCATCTGCGGAATCATAGAACTTGTAAGTTCCGTTCTCCTCCGTCACCACCGGACTCTTCTGACCCGGAGTCTTCGTGTCAATCAGCTCATACTCCTCTACCAGGTTCAACACGGCACCCAGATAACTGTTGTCGATATCCTCTGCATGAGACTTCGGAGCATTGTTCGTCGTGAAGCCATGCGTCTGACCCGGATACTTATAATCACGTGCCCAGATCATTTCCGTGTTGTTCTCCTTCACACAGATGGCATTGTAGAAGTTCAGACCCTTGTCTTCTTTCGTTGCCTGCAACTGATACGGACCATTGTTGATCACATCTTCAGCAGCAGCCAATGCCTTCTGATAATAGGCCTGTGCCTTATCAGCCGAAATACCCACTTCACCACCAGCCGTCCGGATCGGAGTTTCCATCTGGTTGTTGTATTTGGCAATAGAGGCGGCATAGACAGCGGCACGAGCCTGCAACATACGGGCAGCCCATTTGTTGGCACGAGCCGCATTGGTCTGCATGTTGGACGGCAACTTACCGTAAATGTCCTCACACTCAGAGATGATGTAATCATACATCTCAGCCTCTGTGGCACGAGGTTTTTGTAATGCACTCAGATCCATACCAGCCTGATAGTCGAAAATTTCATCGCCTACAATCGGCATACCACCCAGGCCACGGCACACATTGAAATAATACCAAGCACGCAAGAAACGGGCTTCACCCTCCAACGGAGCCTTTTCAGCCTCACTCAATACGGTGGTTTCACGCACTCCCTTCAAGAACTGGTTGATATCGCGTACCAATGTATAGTCATAGACACGCCAACGGTTATCCTCGAAGGTAGAACGATAATCCGGACCACCATTACAGAAAGCAGCCTCATCCAATACAGTAAACTGACCATAATCTGCTGCACGCTGTCCCCACGATACACGGCCATAGTAGTTAGCCAATACCGATTTGATCATCACGGCGTCATTGAAGATCTGGTCATCGGTCATGATACGATCCGGCTCTTGATCAAGAAAATCACCACAGGCCGTCATCGACATCATGCAAGCAGCCAACGCTGCCATTATATAATTCTTCTTCATGACTGTTTAAAATTTAAGATTGATACCTACATTGATCACACGCGTAGTGGGATACCCCAAACCATTCGTTTCGTTCGATTCAGGATCGATACCCGGCGCATTAGACAGGGTCAAGAGGTTCGTACCGGCTACGTAGAAACGTACGTCTGAAATATTCGCCTTCTGTACCAAGAACTTCGGCAATGTATAACCGAATTCCAAGTTACGCAACTTGATGTAACGGATATTCCGACGCCAGAATGAACTGTTCCAGTAATTGCTATGCCAGCTGTTACCGATCAGCAACATCGGATACTTACCCGGAATCAACTCACTGTTCGCATCCCAGATATCTGACAAATGCCAAGTATCATCCATGTAGTACTGCGGGTTGTTACCACCATCGTGGAACGGATTACGCTGTTCCCAATCCTGATACCAAGAAGACATGGCACCACCGGTCAAGTCAAATGACAGGTCAAAGCCCTTCCAACCGAACGCAAAATTCAAACCGAAGTTCAGGATCGGAGTAGAGTCCTGACGATAGCCGATAGGACGTTCGTCCATGCCGTTGATCACACCATCACCGTTAACATCCTTATATTTGATATCACCCGGACGGATTGTCTTATTACCCTGACGGTCATTATCGATCGGATAGGTAGCAATCTCTTCCCAGCTTTCGAACTGGCCGATTGCCTCCAGACCCCACTGAAGATAACCGAAACGGTGGTTGATGGAGTTCCGGTATTCATCCCATGAGTTGGAGAAACGCGGTTTGTACTGTTCCCAATCATAGAAACGTGAATAGGTAACGTTACCGCCAATTGAGTAGCTGAAGTCCTCGATCTTGTCTGTCCAGCGTACAGCAGCATCATAACCCATGTGAACATCCGAGTTCAGGTTTTCTTTCGGCAGAGAGAAACCCACCTCAGACGGCAGCAGCACATCGTAACGAGAGGCCGGCAGACCGTCACGTTGGCGACGGAAGAAGTCGAACTGACCGCTCAAACGATTATCCAAGAAGGCGACATCGAAACCTAAGTCCAGAATCTTTGCCTTCACCCAAGAAATGGTTGTCACAGGCAGACCACGCGGAGCAGAACCAATGGTGTATGCTCCATCAATTACCGAACCTCCATTCTTATAGTTGTAGCCGGCCATGTAGTCGAACGGAGAGTAAACACCGCTAAATTCAGAACCACTCAAGTCGTCACCCACCATACCATAAGATCCACGGATCTTCAAATCGCTGAAGATATCACCCAACTGAGTGTCCTTCCAGAATGCCTCCTCAGAAATACGCCATCCTAAAGAAGCAGAGGGGAAGAAACCCCAACGGTCAGAGGGCGGGAACTTCCAGGAACCGTCATAACGAGCTGAAAACTCAACCAGATACTTGTTGGCATAGTCATAATTGGCACGGAACATCCAACCCAAACGAGCCTGAGTCTCATCACCATAGTCATTGTAAGTATCCATGGTCTCATAGTCGAGCAAATGCAGAGAGTTTGCAGTCGGAATCGCATGCATCCACGCATACGGAGTCTTGCGCTGGATAGCCTCAAAACCGACAACGGCAGTCACGTGGTGTTCGTTGAAGGTCTTGTCGTAAGAAAGCTGGATATTGGAAGTCAACTCCTCTTCATGACCGACGTGACGTTCACGCCACGGGTTGGTGTTCTCGAAGATCACCGGATAAGTATCTGTTGCTTCGTCATAACCATACAGTTTATAGGTATATTCCTGGTTGTTCATGACACGGTAGTTCAGCAAATAGCCAAACAAACCCTTCACTTTCAAACCATCCCAAATGTCATATTCCACATTACCCTGCAACTGAACCACACGTTTGGTATCCTTATATTCTCCAGAGAGATCGTAATTCAACCAAGCAAAGTTTGTACTGGCATCTGTAGAGGTCAATGTCGGATAGAGCGGATTGTCATTGGCAAACGGACGTTTGGTAGGCAAGTTACGGTAAGTACCGAAACGAGGACACCAATAATCATCCACACCCGGTACACCCGGATTATGGATCTCTTCAATACGACCGTTCATCGTAACACCGATCTTCAAACGTTCAGTGATCTGAGCATCCAAATTCATCTGCACATTGTAACGCTTGAAACCGCCATAGTTCACGATCATGGCATCCTGATTCAAATGACCCAAAGATACATAATAGTTGATCTTGTCAGAACCACCGGAAATGTTGGCGTTCACATAGTACTGCGGAGCAGTTTCCCAAATATAGTCGAACCAATCAAAGGGCACATATCCCTTTTCAGTACCCTGCTGCCACTTTGCATAGTCCTCTTTGCTATACGTGTAGTCAGTCTTGCCCTGTACAGTCTCAGACTGAATATAGTTCTTGATGTATGTCTCAGCATCCGCCGGTTTCGGGAATGTGGACAAACTCTGCCAACCATAATAAGAGTTGATTGAAACCGTATTCTTGCTGTTGCGTTTACCCTTCTTGGTGGTCACAACGACAACACCATTGGCAGCACGCACACCATAGATAGCAGCAGAGGCATCCTTCAAGACTGAAATAGCCTCGATGTCGTTGAAGTCGATGTTGTTGAACTGAGCCGCATCCGACTGCACACCATCGATTACATACAACGGACTACCCATGTTACGGATCTGCAAAGCAGTCGTAGCACCCGGACGACCATCGGTCTGACGGGTATTCAAACCGGCGATCTTACCAACCAAGGCACCGGAAGCGGTAGAAGCTACTGAACGGCTGATGTCATCTGCTCCCACAGCCGTAACGGCACCTGTCAAGGTAGCCTTTTTCTGAGCCAGACCGAAACCGGTCACGACTACCTCTTCCAAGGCTTGTGAATCCTCACGCAACGTAATGTTCAGCGTACTGCCGGTCACTTTGACAGCCTGTGTTACATAACCGATGTAGGAGATCTCCAACACTGCACCTTTACCGACAGAAAGGGTGAAGTTACCGTCAATGTCCGTAATGATACCGTTGGTCGTTCCCTTCTCAACCACATTGGCACCAATGATCGGTTCACCATTCGCATCACGTACCGTACCCTTGACAGTTCCCTGTTGCTGAGGCATTGCTACCGAAGCTGCACCCGTTACATCCGCACGATTCGTCTTTACAAACAGAGCAATTTGATTGTTGGAAATCTCAAATGCCAGATTGGTATCTTCCAACATGGTTTCCAAGGCCTCCTTCAAGTTCTGTTTTTTGGCATTCAGACTCACCTTTTCAGACAAGTCCAACATATTTGCGTCATAGAAAAATGTACATCCGCTCGCTTGTTCCACTTTCACCAAGGCTTCTGATAGAGGAATGTCATTAAACCTGACTGTAATAGATCGTTCCAACCCTCGGGCTGAAACGCCTTGCAGACTGGAGAGGGATGAAAGAAGCATCATCCATATACACATTCTCCAAATCTTACTCTTCAACAGATTAATACTCATCATAATCCATGAATTAGATTTAACAAATTATACAATTAAAATTCTCTCAAGTGTTTCGCTGTTAACAATCTTCTCTGTCATTTGATCTACAAATTGCCGTTACCTCCTTTTCTATATGGTTATTTACTCCTGTTAATTGTCACATGGTTTTTCTCGTCGAAAGAGTAACTGATCGGATGGATACGTGCCATCAGACGCAATACCTCTTCCAACGGTTCGTTATGAATCGTAAATGTATATGCTTGATTATCTTGTAATGTCGGATCCAACTGAATCCGCACGCCATACCAGCGGGATAAAGTCGGTACCAGTTCCCGAAGACTTTGACGGTCGAAATGAAGGGATTCACCGGCCCACAACGTGTTGAACGCCACATCGTTTTTCTGCACCTGTATGTATCCGTCCAACCGATTGCAACTCGCCTCCTCCCCGGGCTGGAGGAACTGTTCGTCTTTGGATGACTTGACAGACACCGAGCCGGACAACAGCCCTACATAGACTTGCTTCAATTCTTGACGGGCCAAGAAACTGAACCGTGTCCCATGGACACGGGCGGCAAAGCCATGTGCACGAACCACAAAAGGATGCTTGTCATCGTGCTTCACATCGAAAAGGGCTTCTCCCTCCAATGTCACGGAACGTTCCCCACTCCAGAAAGAGCTGTTGTATTGCAATTCCGAATCGGTATTCAACCAGACATGCGAACCGTCTGGCAATGTGATCTGGGATTTCCCGTTCATAGCCTGATAACGTTGGCTCATACTGGCACTCTCGATCCATCGGCTTGTGGTATAGATACAGACAGAAAGGGATAACAACAGCACGATGACAGCTGCCACCGCTCCCCAACGGAAACGGGACAAGGGAATCCGAATCTCTTTCGGCTTCGGATTCATACGTGCTTCCATGCGTGCCCACAACAGATCGGCATCAGACTTCCAGTCTGCTCCCTCCTGTTGGATGGATAGCCACAGTTTACGCAGCGCTGCGTAAACTGCTACGTGGGAAGCGTCAGCTAACCACGTAGCCAACTGCTCTTCCTCCTCTGCCGAGCTACTCCCCTGCAGATGGTGCACGAAGATCGTCCATGGTATTTGTTGTCTGTCCATCTATTTTTTTTGTCTTTTACGTTTACTCAAGATGCAAAAACCCGATACATCCCCTGAATGAAATGGAATTTTTTACTATTTTTTTGATTCTACCGATCCAAAATGCCTTCGTTCTACTTTTCCCCGGATAAATTCCGGCACATTGAACGACTTCATCAACTGTGGATAATAGCAGGCAGGATCTTGTTGTGGTAACAGAAAAGGTTTGCCCAACTGCCCTTCCGGTCCCACATAAGCCAGAAAAGGACGGGTGTAAAGGCCATCCATCCGACGGCTGCTGAACACAACCCAACGGCTGTTCGATGACCAACTGTGATAACTGTCCGTATCGTCACTGTTCCAATCCTCCATAGATACCTCTTCACCCCGCTGCAAGTCAAACATCCAAAGATCTGCATCTTTGTGCCAAATCGGGAAGGTGCCATAAGCTGTACGGGTACAAAGCAAAAAGCGCCCATCCGGAGAAATCCGTGGGAAGAGGATAGATCCCGGCTTCTCCTCTATATTATATAATGTATCGACACCCTCACCGAATGTTCCCTTATCTGCATCAAAATCGATCCGACACAAATGATAGCGCAAAGTCGTGATGGAATCGGGCATCGGTCGAGCCGGAGCGCTACAAAAATAGAGCGAACGTCCATCCGGTGAAAAGGTGGGGAACGTCTCAAACGCCTCATCGGAGGTAGTCCACGGAGAGGTCAGTAACTGATGTGCCTCCCGATCATATACCACAACATCCGACTTGAAATCAAAGACCTCCACACGCTGTGTCGGGTGGAAATCCTGTGTGGTCTTGTTCATGGAGAAGGCTACATAACGTCCATCCGGATGCCAATAGGGATACACCAGCGAACCAAAATCTTTCCACTTGGGTACCTCGATCTTTTCCTGCTTCCCATCCACAGAGAAATAGGTACCTCCATGGGAGGAACGCATGTGAAGCAACATCCGGTCAGGGGTCTGTTGACAGAAAGAGTGGCAATTGACGCAATTGAAATCGCCCATCTTATTCTCATAGATCGGAGTCTGGTTGAAACAGGTCAGATCCCGCTGATAAATCCCCATGCGGTTCCAAAGCGAATACCCCGGTTCGATCAGGCGATAGGCCAAATAAGCATCCACAGGTTCTTGCGCCACAGTTAACGTGAAAGGCTGAAAGCGTTCCCATTTTCCACATTGTTTCCGAAGTATTGTCATCTGCAACTCACGGCCTGCTCCCACTTCCAATAACTCCTGCCAGTCAGATTCCGGAATGTCAAATCGGTTTCCATGACTCTCCCAAGTAGCTGTCTGTTCTCCGACAGTAGCCTGCAGGACAAATTGATCACCCTCCTCCTCGACTGAAAAATTGAGGGGAGCTATATTACATGGGATCGTCACACCCACATAATCAGGAAAGAGAGCGGGTGTCCAGTCCAGTTCCACACTGATCTCCCGCTGTGATCCGCCACAAGCCGACAGGCAGCAGATTAACAAGCAAACCAACCAATCATATTTCACCTTATATAACATCGTCATTTCTTTTTTCGGTTGAACATCAAATAATACCAATAGGTCGATCCGTAGTGTTCGGCCATGAGTTCCTTCAGATTCATCTGATTATGATAGCGGTTCATATCACGGTCAAACTCATTGAAATGGTGTTCGACCTTCAGACTGACCCCATTCTTCACCCATTCCCCCGGTTGGTGTTGCAACAGTGCCACCATGGCCTCCTGTTGAGGCACAGAGAGTGTCCGCCATCCCGGTGTTCCATAATAGGTTTCCTTGAGAGAGCGAAAAGCCGACAGATTGATGTTCAACAGGTAATAGGTGGTCAGATATTGTACGGCCATCCGATTCGTCGGATCATGGATCATCAGCTGTTCCAAAACCCGCGGCAACTGACCAGATACGGCATATACCCCCTCCTGCATCAATCCTTTGCGCTTGACACTCAGTTCCGCATGGGCTGCTACTGCCTGATCGTTGGCATAGGTCCGCCAAACTTCTGCCCAGGATCGATACCTCCAGGTCTGCCTCAGCAAATCACAATACTTCTCTGCCACACGATAGGCTCCGAAAATCAGATTGGTCTTGACCAACAGCTGCAACAGACGTGGATTGCCCCCGGATTGCGAAGAGAGGAACCCCTCAAAGGCAAATTTCTGTGCAGAGGCAATGTCTCCGATATGATAATAGATATCTGCCAAGACGATGGCATTCTCCACCGTATGATCCCATTGGGCCAGAAGTGTACCTTCCTGATTTTGAGGATAGGCGAGAAATTCGTCCGATAACCTTCCCTCCTTCGCCAATGCCAGATTGAGCAGATTCATCCGTTGCAGATTGGTATCACCCGGACGATAGGCTTGAATCAATAGTTTCCAATCCCCCTCCCGCAGATAACGGTCAAAGGTGTAGTCGATCCGATCACCGATTTGCCGTAAAGGAACGACGGCCAAAGCCGAAGCCGCACCCCAACCGATTAAGGCCTTGATCCACTCAGCCCACCCCGGCTCTTTCCAGCGACTCACACAGAGAGCCATCAGCCAAGCCAAAGGCAGGGCATACCATGCATATAGTAATGCCTTCTGTTGTATCAATGGATCATAATAGAGATCAGGCCCCCAAACAAACCGGGCAGTCCCGAGCCATTCCATGTGAAGGGCAAAGAGTCCCCAACCATAAGCAGCCAAGGGTAAAAGAAGGAAATAGAATCCCCGTTTGTAGTCCGCACCCATTTCAGCCAAAAAGACGAGAAGGGCAAAAAGTGTAGCCACCGATCCACAAAGCAGGAACAAGGCACTTTGACACAGCAAGCCGGTTCCCAAGCGGACCCATCGGTTCTGACTCAAGCCATAGCTACATAATGCACACAGCATCAAAAGGTAACTCCATGTACCCTCCGGCAGATAACTCTTGTCCAGCTGGACAAACAGCAACCCCACCACCGGCAAGGCGGGCAAGAAATAGCAGAAACGTCCGGAAACTCGTTTCAAAAACTGTTGGGTCAACAAGAGTATGGCAGTCAATAGACCCGCCGTCACACAGGCTCCCACTCCGGGATAGGCAAAAAACTGACCTACAAAACGAGCTACATAGGCAGACAATCCTCCCACCGAACAGAGGGTTTCTACCGCATACATACGGCTGAACAGAAACAACTGCAACTGCTCGATATAGGCAAAATAATCTGCCTGTGTAATTTGTAAGTAACCAAACAGACTCACAAAAGACAAGACTGTATATACAACTCTTACATTCATGCGTTTCATCATCATTTATCTTGATAAGATGCACAACTATGGCTGATCCCCTAAAAAGAGGACAGCTTTTTTACCACAAATAAGAGTAAGAATCACCCAAAAAGGCACGAATCTTACGCAAGGCAATCGTGATTTGCGCCTCCACCGTCTTTTCAGACAGATCCAACGAATGCGCAATCTCCTTATTGGTCATATCCTGTTCCCGGCTCATCCGGAAAATCTCCTGACATCTACCTGGCAACTGGCATACCGCCTCGGCAATCAACTGATGCAATTCCTCCAATTCCACTAAAGAGGAATCGACCGGTCCATCATCGGACAATTGCAACTCTTCGATGTAGAGCGTTTTCCGTTTGTCACGTAAATATGAAAGGGCATTATTACGAGCAGATTGGAACAGATAGGCTTTGAGTGTCAAGCGAATTTGAAAGGTTTCCCGATGTTCCCACAGATAGGTGAAAATATCCAGCACCAACTCACGAGCTACCTCCCGATCGTGGACTAAACAGATAATAAACCGCTCCAGCGAATCCACATACTTGTAAAACAAATATCGGAACGCTGTCTGATCACCTGTCTGAATCAGGCGCATCAATAGGATTTCATCTGTCTGATCTACATTCATACGTTCATTTCATGGTTTGCAAACCTACAAAAAAATCATTAACAAAATCTTTTTTCAGGCCATTTATTTCAAAAAAATTTCTTTTAAAACAACTCAAAACAGCTAAAATCACCTTTTTGCATTCTACTTCATCACAGAGTTATCTAAATTACAGATTGAAGTAGAACTTTTTACAGTTAGTCGTGATGAAATATGTTACTTTTGTATCCAAAAGAACAAAATATGGACAGTCAGGAATTACGGGACATAGCTCCCGAAATCGATTCATTGCGTTTGGGCAGCGGCTGGAAAGCCGAAGATCTGGACCGGACACAAATCATCGTCGAAAGCAGTTATGGCCACAGTCATCCGGGAAGCGCACATTTAAATCAATTGGTAGAAGCGGCCAGCCGGGGAATCCGGAACAAGCAGGGCTTTGCAGCCCATTACTATTGTACAGATATCTGTGACGGAGAGGCACAAGGACATGATGGGATGAATTATTCCTTAGTGTCGCGCGACATCATGGCGGCCATGATGGAAATTCATGTAAAAGCCACTCCTTTCGATGCGGGTGTCTTCACGGCCAGTTGTGACAAATCGGTACCGGCTCATCTCATGGCCATAGCCCGATTGAATATGCCGGCCATCTTTGTGCCGGGTGGCATTATGCAGGCGGGCCCTGACTTATTGACATTGGAGCAGATCGGCACCTATCATGCCCAATTGAAACGGAAAGAGATTAACCGAGAACAATATCGTTATTATCAGGCACATGCTTGCCCCGGTTGTGGAGCCTGTTCCTTCATGGGAACGGCCTCTACCATGCAGATCATGGCCGAGGCATTGGGATTGGCACTGCCAGGATCAGCCTTGATTCCCAGCCATCTGCCGGAGTTGATCCAGATGGCAGAAAAAGCAGGTGAGCGGGCTGTCGGATTGGCACATGAAGGTTTACACCCACGCCAGATCCTCTCACCGGAAGCGTTTGAAAATGCCATCATGGTACATGCGGCCATCGCCGGATCAAGTAACAGCCTGTTGCATCTGCCGGCCATTGCACATGAATTGGGTTGGGAACTGAGTCCTGCTCTATTCGATACGATCCATCGTCATATACCGTTCTTATCGAACATCCGTCCCTCCGGTTTTTGGCCGGGAGAATACTTCTGGTATGCAGGTGGTGTACCGGCTGTCATGCGGGCAATTCGTCCCTATCTGCATGTGGATGCCCTCACTGTGACGGGCAACAGTGTGGGAGAAAACCTGGATCAGCTGGAAGATGAGGGGTTCTTCGACCATTGCCATCTTTATTTAAAGGAAAAGGGTATCCAAGCCGAAGAAATCATCCGGCCTTTGGAACGTCCCATTCGTCCAGAAGGTGCCATTGCCATTCTTAAAGGGAATCTGGCCCCCGATGGAGCCGTAGTCAAACATGCGGCCGTCTCTCCCCGCATGATGCAAGCCACTCTCAAAGCCCGTGTATTCGATTGTGAAGAGGAGGCCATCCAAGCGGTACTGACCCACCACATCCATCCGGGAGAAGCTGTCATCATCCGCTATGAAGGGCCCAAAGGAAGTGGAATGCCGGAGATGTTCTACACCACTGAGGCCATTGCGTCCGATCCGCAACTTTCCGAATCAACGGCTCTCATCACAGACGGTCGCTTCTCAGGAGCCACCCGTGGTCCAGCCATCGGTCATGTCTCACCGGAAGCGTATGAAGGAGGTCCCATTGCCCTGATAGAAGAGGCGGATCTGATCCGTATCGACATTCCGGCAAGGCGCATCGACCTGATAGGTGTACAGGAAGAAGAGGTGAGCCCAGAACGTATGGAGGAGATTCTGGCCGAACGGGCATCCCGTTGGCAACAGCCTCCATCCCGTTATAACCAAGGTATCCTGCGGGTTCTCACACGCAACAGCACCTCCGGCATGCAAGGAGGACATCTATGAGTGTTTCCTGAAGGTCCGGAACTGATAGACCAACATCACGGCGGCTGTCAACGAGGAGATACTATCGGCAATCGGAATACTGATCCAGACACCCAAGGTTGTATCCAAAAGGGCCGGCAAAATCAGCAAACAGGGGATCAGGAAAAGAGCTTGGCGCGTAAGGGACAAAAAGATAGCCTTATGCGCCATCCCGATGGACATGAAAAAGTTGGAAGTAACCATCTGGAACCCGACCACCGGGAACACAGCAAACACAATGCGCAAGCCATATACAGCCGCCTCAATCAGTTCCCGATCAGTTGTAAACATACGGATGATCCACTCCGGAAAACATTCACACAACAGAAAACCCGTAGTGGAGACACCGGTTGCCCAAAAGATCGTCCCACGGGTCACCTCTGTCACACGGTGATATTGTTTGGCCCCAAAGTTATAGCCGGCAATCGGCTGCATCCCTTGGTTGAATCCCAGAATCACCATCACAAACAGGAAGGCCACTCGGTTGACAATACCATAGGCTCCGATGGCCATATCGCCACCATACGTTTTCAGTCCCCGGTTGATCAGAATAATGATCAGGCAGGAACAGAGATTCATCAGAAAAGGAGACAAACCGATAGACAGAATTCCTCGCACAATGATACCCTTCAACCGATAGATACCTTTCTGAAAGTGCAATATCTGTTTCGGATTGCAGAAGTGCAGGATCTGGCCGACCAACGAGATAACCTGTGCAATGACCGTAGCCCATGCTGCCCCCTGGATACCCCAACCGAACACAAAAATAAACAAGGGTGTCAACAGACAGTTGATCAAGACGGATGAGAGAGTCGCATACATGGCCATACGCGGATGTCCCGAAGAACGCAACACGGCATTCAACCCGAAATACATGTGTGTAACCACATTTCCTAATAGGATGATCTGCATATAGTCTCGCGCATAGACAATAGTCTGTTCACTGGCTCCGAAAAAGTAGAGTACCGGATCCAAGAGGAGCAAAAAGATGACAGTAAACAGCAGTCCCAACACAACATTCAATGTCAGGACATTGCCCAACACATGATTGGCACCTTCATAGTCCCGTTGTCCCAGTTTGACTGAAACCAGCGTGGAGGCACCCACACCGACCAAGGATCCGA
>JBJECC010000069.1:0-15025 GCA_051870655.1 Parabacteroides sp.
GGTTCTGTTCATCCACTGTGATGGTGGATAAAGAAGGAATGGTTCCGTCCCAGACACTCCATGTTTCAGGTTCCTGCACCACGGAACCCAAAATATTGGTTCTGTTGTTTAGTTCGATCCCTATGTTATCCAACGTCACTTGCTTTATTGAAGTGCCCTCTGCATTCTGCAAATCAAGGGTTGCGTGGATAGCAGTCATTCCCGTCTGCGGTGCAAACACATAGTTGCTTGATATGTAATAATAGGTGGAGCCATCCACAGTTAAGCATTCATCCGGAAAATCGGTAAAGGTGAAGCAGATATCCTCTTCAGACACTCCAACCTCCCCTGTAAACGGATTGAATGATGACGGAATTCCATGAAATGTCACCAATGCCTTATGGCTTCCGGCAACAGGCTGTGTGGTCTTGTCCGCAAAATTGATTTGAGCCAATGGACGAGACAACTTGACTTCCCCTTTATTTTCCACCTGCTGTGTTCCTACCGTTACCGTTGTGGTCTGGTAGAAAGCGTCCAATTCTTCCATACCCCCAAAACCAGCATTGAGATAGTTGTTATAATTCACAGTAATATGCCCGTCGTCGGTCAGGGTATATGCCCCATTTTCCTTGTGCTCTGCCCAAAAGAGAATCTGATAGGTTCTCCCTTCTATCAATTTGAGTGAGACCCCAGTTCGTTGTGCCGAGTCCCAATCATACGTTTGAGAGAGTAACTCGGATTTTGTTTCGGAGCCTTCATAAACTTTTACAATCAGTTGGTCTATACCCGTAGCGTCACCG
Organism: Parabacteroides sp.; assembly: GCA_051870655.1. Lineage (GTDB taxonomy): Bacteria > Bacteroidota > Bacteroidia > Bacteroidales > Tannerellaceae > Parabacteroides. The sequence goes on from JBJECC010000069.1 coordinate 780, forward strand.
ATAGCACGTGTGTTTACCCTACTGCCCAATGCAGGTCGGAATGTAACAGTCACTTCTTCTCCATCCATCTGTTGTAACAGATTGTCATCTGAACAGGAGGAGAACGATAGGATAGCAAACGCTATCATCAGACATTGTATAGGTAGATATATTTTCATCATTGCTCAATTACGATATTATGGTTTCCATCAAAATCAGAGTCGATAGTAATACCCCCGGATGTCTGTTGCATCAGGAACGAACCTTTCAAGACCGTATGGTGACTTCTACGCAATGGCACATTGATCGGCTCGGAAAATGCCAATTGCCTGTTTTCGTTGTCGTATAATCCGATTTGAACAGAAACACCCGCTTCCTTGGCGTTTGCAAACACATAGTCGAAACCGATTGAGGCCTCATTTTCGTTCAAGACATTCAGTTCTGATTCGAAAAACACTCCCATCGACGAATCAATGGGCTTGTCTGTCATCATATTGTACGTGTCGGGCATAAAACTCGCATATTGAAATACAACCGTATAATTCTTTATGTCAACTTTGGTTGGAAAGTCTTCTCCTTTTGTCTCCGCTTCTTTCGTGAGGATTTCCAATTCCTTGTCTATAAACTTTTGCAAGTCCGTGGTAATGATCTCAAATTTGGCAAGCGGTCTTTGCATGGTCACATCAAGTGTGTCGGGCACATGTTCCTTGACATCTGCTGCAAGGGTGATGCTGTTCATTCCCCGGAAAGCGTCACGATAGTTGGTATTTCCCTGATGGTCTCCCTGTAACTTAATTTCAGTGAAATCATTGGCATCGTAAAAATAGCTGTCGCCACTTGTCTCTATCAAGTCCGACCACACCATCACGTTGTAGCTGCCAGGTAGAAGATCAAGTGTCACCTCGTGGTCGTAACCTTCGGTAATATCCTTTGTGAAAACAAACTCCTGTATGTAGTCTTGTGACGTACGTTCTTTCCCCGATACCGAATAGGTACGGACGACATAGCGTATCTTACCATACGCCTGATGATTGTCGTATGTCTCACCCAAGCCCTGTTCCACAACCGACACACCATCATAGAGGTGTTCCCATTGGGTCATGTCCGTTTCGTAGTTCAAGCGCAAATGCAGTTTTACAGATCCGGATGTCTCCGGCCATTCGTACACATTACAGGCTGAAAGGAGTAACACCGATATACATATCATATAATATAGTAATTTTCTCATCGTTTACCTCCTTTTTTTCTTCAGGTCAAACATATATGAGAATGAGACTGCTACCTGATCAATACCCCAATAGGTCTTCTTGATACTCTCTATCAAAAAACCGTCCTTTGTGTTCGGGGTGTTGCGGAACTTGTCATAATGCAACGGATATACACCTGCTCCAAGTGAGCACTCCATTAACCAACGGTTATTCTTGCTGATAGGCATACGATATCCGATACTCACCCCTCCACCCATGGCAGGTATATCACGGTTATGGCGTTGGTAGCGGTAGTCACCGTTGAAGGCAAAATTGTAGAACGCCAACCCGAAGTGAGCCCCTGTAAAGAGCCCTTCATTATATTTCGACAGCCAATAGCGGAACTCAGGGTAAGCGGAAAATACGCGAAACTTGATGGTAGATTTGAAATAGTCCCAAGTGCAGTAATATACAGGCAATGTGAATGACCAGTGTTTGGCCAAATCTATTTCTGCAGCCATATTGGCAATAGCCATTCCCAAGCCTATAGCATTGGTCTTGATATGCAGTTTACGACTCCACTCTTTCCCTTCCGGAGCAAAGGTTTCCACAACAATTGTCGTATCCTGCATACGGACAGCTTTGGCCGAGTATGTGGAATCCACAACCATACTGTTCGTACGGAAATCTATATCGTTTTCAGTACGGCTCTCTTGCGAATGCCCAATTCCTGTACAAAACAACAAGAGAATCAACAATATACAATATCTATTAATACACATAAATCATGTTTTGAAATCACATTAACGAAGTTTCTCTCTTTAAGAGAAACACTTATTGACCAATTGCTTGATTTATAAGTGTCATTTCTTGCGTATAGTCCTTTTTGCTCAACAATTACTTGATAGGAATCGGCAATTTTTCAGATTTTCAGAAAAAAGTCCTCCGATAATCAGATGATTTGCAATAATTTTCATAATTTTGCAACCGAAAGGGGGTTCTCTTAAAGAGAGAATCTCCGTTTTGCTCAACAGCTGATACCTTCACATTCTGGTATATAAAGGCAAACCGCAACCCCATGACGATTACTACGGTCAAGGAATTGCGGATTTTTTTATGCAGAAACATATATGTCATGACAATCACAATGACTTCTGCTCAGAAAGAATTAATAATCAAACTGTTCGCTTTGTCAACTACCGAGGTATCCAATGAGGCAAGATAAATGCGGGTGGTCTTTTCCGAATCGTGCCCCAATCCTTCGCTAATAGTGGTTATGGCCACATTCTTACTTCTGGCAACACTTGCCCAAGAATGGCGGGCAACATAAGTGGTCAGCGGGATAGAGAGTCCCAGCATTTCGCCAAGTTTCTTCAGCTGCTTGGTGATGCGGTTGTAGGCGTTTTTGTATTTTTTCCAGAATACAGCACCCTCTTCTCCGGTAGCAATAGGAAGAAGATAGGGAGAACTGTCCGTCTGGTATTTTGTGACAATCTCCTGCATGGGTGCTTCCCATTTGATGTGTAGCTGTTGCGATGTCTTCTGACGGCGGTAAGTGAGCACACCGTCTTGCAGATTGTTTTTGGTAAGTTGTGCCATATCGATAAACGACATTCCACGGGTATAGAAACTAAACAGAAACATATCCCTTGCAAGTTCCATGCGAGGGTTCAGATTCAAGTTTATATTTTTCAATTGTTTGATGATTTCCAACGGAAGGGCTCGCTTGGCAGTCTTTTCGATACCGGTATAGACATGCTTGAACGGTGAGGAAGAGACTACCAGTCCTTCTTCTACAGCACGGTTGTAGATGGTACGCAGATTACGTATATAGAAAGAGGTTGTGTTGCGACATAGTCCACTCTCTTTCAGCCACTGTTCGTAGCCTTGCATCATTGTACCGTCAACATCCTCCAAGGGCACATCTTTCCCTTTCAGATAACGGTGCAAGCTGTGGATAGTCGTGGTGTACCTTTCCGCCATACGCCTCTTACCTATTTGTCTCAGTTTCTCGTTAAGTTCCATCGTGTACCCGACGATTCCTTGCAATTCCTTCCCTTCACGGAAATATTCGACCACCTTGTCGGAGGTATAGGGTTGCGCTTCCTTATCCAACCGTGCAATGACCAACAACAGTTTCTTCCTGTCCGCTTCCAATGTATCCTGTAAGGAAAGAAGATACGAATAACGCTGCGGAGTAGCGGAAGACGGTAGGACAATAGAAGCATGTACCGCATCCCACTCCGAGGGAAAAATCCTGTACTCCGTATGGATTTGCCTTGCCACACGATTGTGTATCACCTGATAATAGATGGTGCCCTCCTTCGTCCCGACAGAAGAAGCACGAAACTTGATTCTTGTTTTTGCCATATATGAATGATTGGTTATGTCGGATAAAAGAAGGTTCAATTGTAACATGTATTATGGATATTACTGAAGATGGCATCAAATATCATTTAAAAGAACTTCAAGAAAAGGACATCATATAAGGGAAGAACGACAAGTGACCACATTTCCAATATTTTTAAGGAAGGGGAATTGGACGAGCATGTGGTTGTTCGGAAATTCCGAATAACCACTCAATATGGTGCAATAAACGGGAAAACACAATCGAAGGAAGTAAAGTATTACAATCTCGATGTCATCATTGCTGTTGGTTATCGTATAAAATCAATTCAAGGCGTGAGCTTCAGACAGTGGACAACGATCAAGTATCAGCATCCGGAGAAACTCCCAACAATAGAGCTGGTGGATGGTGGTGTAAAGGTGACTGTCTGGAGAGATCATGTCACAAGTCTGTCACAAGTCGAACAATCTGAAAATAAATATATTAATAAGATTTTGTCCTAAGTCGTGTCCCAAGTCGTGTCCCAAGTCAATGTCCGAGTTAATGGATGAGATGGTGGATGAGATGGTGGATGTTGAGTGCATACCAAGGTGTTAACTGTTAACGCGAAACTCTGAAATTTTTCGAGTTGCACTCATATCACATATCATCCATTGTATAAAGATGGGTGTCGATTTGGAAACCTGACAATACCTTTGTCTTGATATGTTCTACCTTAGTCATGAAAGAAGCATGATCATGGTTGCGGGCATTCCCTTTTACTTCAGCCACCAAGGCCGATTTCCCATCCGTGCGGATACCGACAATATCGATCTCATGCGCCTCTTTTCCAGCTTTGGCTTCCCACCAGGAACCCAATTCGCGAAATCCACTCTCCTCTGCCAATTTCTGACGGAAATACTTCTCCAGCATCAGTCCGGAAAAGGTCGGATAATCCCGCATGAGCAGAGCGGACAAGTCTGTATAATTGTCCAATTCGATCAACGAGCGATTACGTTCGATGAAACGAAACCAATAAAGTAGGAAATTGTCACTGATCCGAAAACGTACCGAATTCTTACTTCCCGGTTTGGACAAGACCGGACGGAATTTGGAAATAAGATTATACGTGTTTTCCAACCGATCCAGATGGCCTCCGATCGCTCCACCTCCCAAGGTTGCCGTAATCTCCGATTGTGAAGTGTAGCCTTGTGCAATGGCCAACAGGATGGAAAAATAGGTACCATAATCCCGTCCAAACTCCGTGATCAACAAATGACGGCCCTCCTCCAGAAAAGGGGACATATAGGAAACTGTATAGTGCAACATGGACTCGGCCGTCACATAGCCATTATCACAAAAAAGTTCGATATACTTCGGAACACCTCCGGTGATCGTATATAAAGCCAACAGGTCTTCGTTCGTATAACTCGGATTGTAATCTCGCAAAATTTCCTTCAGCTCACAGATCTTGAAGGGTTGCAGGCGGATCAAATGGTCAGCCCGTCCGAACAAGGGTTCATGTGCATCTGTGAACCATCCAAGACAAACCGGCTGTCCATTGGCCGGAAGCCTATTGGTTGTCGTTTAACACGGATGGCATTCTTTCCATTGTAGCCGAAAAGCTCGGAGAGCGTGTGGATCTGCTGGACGTTGTGGAAGCCGGTAACCGCCAGCAACATGGGATCGACCATTATGTGGATTTGATCACCTCCAAGGGTACCATCCGTGTCACAAGCGAAGCCGCTTTCCTGGTGAATGTGGGAGAAGCCAATGGCATAAACTACTCATTGGAATATCCGGATAAACAGGGAGGTATCCATTTCAATTTAAGCAACAATCTTTGGAACACCAATTTCTGTTATTGGAATGAGGGTTCCCTGACGTATCGTTTTACGATCGAACAGAGAGATTGATAAGTAAATTTACAACATTCGCATGTGATCACCATATTTTTGCTATGTTTGTAGCATGAATCAAACAAACAGATATGACCTATTACGAATTTGACTTCACTTACGACTCTCCGCTTGACCCCGAGATTGTCAACGACGTGCTGGCAGCCGAGTTGGGAGAGATCGGTTTTGAGAGTTTCACCTCTGACGAGACAGGTTTGCAAGGATTTATCCCAGCTACATTATATAATATATCCGCTGTCGATCAACGGTTGGCAGAATTTCCGTTGGAAGGTACAACGATCCGCTACCAGGCCCATCCGATGGAAGACAAAGACTGGAACGAAGAATGGGAGAAGAACTATTTCAAGCCTATCCTCATCGGACAGGAATGCCAAATACGAGCCTCTTTCCATCCGGAAGAGCCGGGATTCCGTCACAACATCCTCATCGATCCGAAAATGGCATTCGGCACCGGCAATCATGAGACCACCTATCTGATGATCCAGGAGATCCTGCAACGGAGTCTGGAGGGAAAAGAGGTGCTGGATATGGGATGCGGTACCGCTGTCCTGGCGATTCTGGCACACCAACAGGGAGCCAAGCGAATTGTGGCTATCGACATTGACGAATGGGCCTACAACAATGCCTTGGAAAATATCCGGCTCAACCAGGCCGAACGGATTGAAGTGGCTCTGGGTGGTGCAGAACGTATTGCTGAATTCGGAATGTTCGACACCATTCTGGCCAATATCAACCGGAACATTCTGCTTCGCGACATCGTTCACTACAACGAAAACCTGAAACCGGGCGGTGATCTGATCATGAGCGGCTTCTATACGGAAGACAGTGTGGCCATTGAAGCGGAATGCAAACAGCATGGTTTGGAATTGCGCAGTCTGGTAACTCGTAACAATTGGGCACAAATACGCGTAACGAAAGTTAAAAAGGATATTTAACATTAAAAAGAACCGGATCCATAAACTTTCGCTTATCAAAAAGCGTTATCTTAGTGCAGTTAAACAAAATGAAAGGAGACATTGATATGAAGAATGTAGATTCTAAATTGTTGTTAGGTCTCGTAGTGGGTGCTGCGGTAGGTGCAGCTGTCGGTTATTTGGCCGCCACAGACAAACGAGAGGAATTGCTGGAAGACCTCAAAGAGGTAGCCGGCAAGGTTAAAGAGGGTTTCAACAGCGCACTGGCCAAAGCAAAAGAAGCCGCTGCAAAAGGTAAAGTAGCCGAAGAGACCACTGCTGAGGTAGTTGAGTAATTTTCATATATGGAGAAAGATTCGGGTACAGTTTTCAAGGAAGTAAAAAAGGATGTTTCCACCTGGGTGGATCTCAAGTTGGAGCTTCTCAAATTAAGCACCTATGAAAGGACAGGGCAAGTGGTCTCCGTCCTTTCATACGGCTTGATTCTTCTTTTTGCTTCCTTCTTTGCCATTCTCTTCATATTCTTGGCTTTGGGTGTTTTTTTAGGTGATTGGTTTGATTCGATGTGGGCCGGATTCGGTGTGGTGGCACTGCTGTACCTCCTGCTGACTCTCCTGATCGTCATCAACAAAGAGCGCATACGCCTATTTATTACCAATATCATCATTGCCGCACTGACGGCGAACGACGAGAAACATGACACAACAACAAACGAGCAACAAGCCACTGACGCCACTGGAGAAGCTGCGCGCTGACAAGCAACGCACACTGGCAGCTTGCCAGGAACAAGAGGCGAAACTCAATGCAGATTTTGTCTATATCCAGCAACATGCCCACAGCCTGTTGTTGGCCGGTATCACGTCGTTGCTGTTCCCTGACAACAAGAAGCAAAAGGGAAAAGGAACAGCTTCGTCTGCTTCCGCTGCCCCGGTGTCGATTGTTCCACTGAATGTAGGTGATTATCTTTCCATTGTACGGGGCATGGTGCCTGTCCTTTGGGAAGTGGCACAACCCTTTGTGGTCAGTTGGGGTATCAAGAGAATGAAGAGATGGATCAGCGGGTTATTTACCCGAAAATCTTCAGGCAAAGAGAAAAATTAATTTATGTCAAATAATTCACAAAATCTCAAGTCGGATATTTCTCCATCAAAAAAACATAGTTAAATTTGCGCTCGATAAAAACAGATATCTAAACAACGAAAGAAGTAATTTTTTAACAAACCATTATAAATAGAAAGTACAATGATTAAAGTAGGTATTAACGGTTTCGGCCGTATCGGACGTTTCGTGTTCCGTGCTGCTCAGAAGAGAAGCGACATTCAGATCGTAGGTATCAATGACCTTTGCCCGGTTGATTACTTGGCATACATGCTGAAATATGATACAATGCACGGACAGTTCGAAGGTACAATCGAAGCTGACGTTGAAAACAGCAAGTTGATTGTAAATGGTAATGAAATCCGTGTTACTGCAGAAAGAAATCCGGCTGACTTGAAGTGGGATGCTGTAGGTGCTGAATATGTTGTTGAATCAACAGGTTTGTTCCTGACTCAGGAGAAGGCTCAGGCTCACATCCAGGCTGGTGCTAAGTATGTAGTTATGTCAGCTCCGTCAAAGGACGCTACTCCGATGTTCGTATGCGGTGTTAACGAAAAGACTTATGTAAAGGGTACTCAGTTCGTTTCTAACGCTTCTTGTACAACTAACTGCTTGGCTCCGATCGCTAAGGTATTGAACGACAAGTTCGGTATTGTAAACGGTTTGATGACAACTGTACACTCTACAACTGCTACTCAGAAGACTGTTGACGGTCCGTCTTTGAAGGACTGGAGAGGTGGTCGTGCTGCTTCTGGCAACATCATCCCGTCTTCTACAGGTGCTGCTAAGGCTGTAGGTAAAGTTATTCCGGAACTGAACGGCAAGCTGACTGGTATCTCTATGCGTGTTCCGACTTTGGACGTATCTGTTGTTGACTTGACAGTTAACTTGGCTAAGCCGGCTACTAAGGAGGCTATCTGCAGCGCTATGAAGGAAGCTGCTGAAGGTGAATTGAAGGGTGTTCTGGGTTACACTGAAGATGCTGTCGTTTCTTCTGACTTCCTGGGTTGCACACTGACTTCTATCTTCGATGCTAACGCTGGTGTTTATTTGACAGACACATTCGTAAAGGTTGTTTCTTGGTACGATAACGAAATCGGTTATTCTAACAAGGTTCTTGACCTGATCGCTCACATGGCATCTGTAAACGCTTAATCAACGAAAATTTGATTATATGGGAAGCCGCATCCTTCAGGGTGCGGCTTTTTTGTATCCCCCACTGAACTTTAGGCTCAGATTCCTTGTTGTCATATAAAGGAGGAATATGTTATGAGGACAGTTTATTTAGCAACCATGGAAAATCTCATGCAGGCACAGATGCTCTGTGACATGTTGCAGAATGAAGGCATAGAGGCTTTTATCAAAAACAAGACTATGTCCACGGTGTTGAATCCGGCCTTTCAACCGGAAATACATGTATATGAAAAAGACTACCCGGCAGCTTTGAATCTGTTGAAAACGGCTTTTCCTTACCTGGGGTATTGAGGATGCGTGCAAATTTTGTAAGTTTGCGGCATGAATACATACGAGCTGATTACACTACTTGGACCAACCGCTTCCGGCAAGACTGCCTTGGCAGCGGCCTTGGCTGCACATCTGGATACAGAAATCATCAGTGCTGATTCCCGGCAGATTTACCGGGGGATGGACATCGGTACGGGTAAAGATCTGGAAGATTACCGCATTGATGGGAAATTGGTGCCTTATCACCTGATCGACATCTGTGATCCGGGCTATAAATACAATGTATTTGAATACCAACACGACTTTTTCCGTGTCTATCAGGAGATCCGTCAACGGGGCAAGCTGCCCATCCTTTGTGGAGGTACCGGCATGTATATTGAAGCTGTCCTGAAAGGATACAAACTGCTGGATGTACCCCAGAATCCGGCCCTTCGCCAATCCCTCCAAGGCAAATCACTCAAAGAGCTCGAGCAGATCCTTGCCTCCTACAAAGTGTTACACAACAAGACGGATGTAGATTCCGCCCAACGTGCCATCCGGGCGATTGAGATTGAGGAGTATTACCGGACTGAGGCACCGGGCCGCAACGAATATGACCCGATCCACAGCCTCATCATCGGCATTGACATTGATCGGGACACACGTCGGGCCAAGATTTCCCGCCGTCTGAGAAGTCGTCTGGACGAGGGTATGGTGGACGAGGTACGGCAACTGTTGGCACGGGGATTACAGCCGGAGGATCTGATCTACTATGGACTGGAGTACAAATTCCTGACGCTGTATGTCATCGGCCAGTTGACCTACGATGAGATGGTTTCTCAACTGGAGATTGCCATCCACCAGTTTGCCAAACGGCAGATGACCTGGTTCAGAGGTATGGAACGGCGGGGCAGTACCATCCACTGGATTGATGCCTCCTGGCCGACTGAACAGAAAATAGAAACAATCTTAGAACTATTAAACAAATAAGACAAACATGACAATTCAGGACTTGATCAACCGGCCCAACTTTTTCCTGCTGGCCGGTCCGTGTGTCATCGAAGGAGAAGAGATGGCTCTGCAGATTGCGGAGAAGATCCATACGATTACGCAGAGATTAGATATTCCATACGTATTCAAAGGCTCCTATCGCAAGGCGAACCGGTCACGGCTGGATTCCTTTACAGGTATCGGAGATGAGAAAGCATTGAAAATTCTGCAAAAAGTGGGACAGACATTCGGTATTCCGACGGTTACCGACATTCATGAGACCCAGGAGGCCGCAATGGCAGCCGAATATGTGGATGTATTGCAGATTCCGGCTTTCCTCTGCCGACAGACAGACCTGTTGGTGGCTGCCGCCCATACCGGGAAAGTGGTCAATATCAAAAAGGGACAGTTCCTTTCACCGGGTGCCATGCAGTTTGCCATTCAAAAGGTAAAAGATGCAGGAAATGAAAATGTAATGGTGACAGAACGGGGGACAACTTTCGGCTATACCGATTTGGTGGTTGATTTCAGAGGGATTCCGCAGATGCGCCAACTGGGAGCACCGGTCATCATGGATGTGACACACTCCCTGCAACAGCCGAATCAAACCAGTGGTGTCACCGGCGGACTGCCGACACTCATCGAAACCATTGCCAAAGCGGCGATTGCTGTCGGAGCAGATGGTCTGTTCATCGAAACACATCCGAATCCGGCTGTAGCCAAATCGGATGGAGCCAACATGTTGCCTTTAGACCAGCTGGAGGCACTTCTGACCAAACTGGTACGCATCCGCGAAGCCATTCGGGAGGCCTGAACAGGAACCGGCATAATACAACAAGTTCCGCCATGTCAGACAGGACGATGCAGACGCATCTTCCCCATAAAAGACATAGCGGAACTTATTATCATCCCATCCGGCTGATCTTTCTCAAGCGATCCTCATCAATCAGCTTGATTTTACGACCATCGACGGCAATGATACGTTCTGCGACAAACGTAGATAAAGTGCGGATCGCATTGGATGTAGTCATATTGGACAGATTGGCCAAATCCTCCCGTGCCAAATAGATACTCAAAGTGGACTGATCCTCTTCCAATCCATAGCTATCCTTCAAAAATAACAAAGACTCAGCCAAACGTCCACGGATATGTTTCTGCGTCAAGTTGACAGTCCGCTCGTCTGCTACCCCCAAATCAATGGATAACTGACGAATAAAGAACATCGCCAAGTTCGGATTGCTCATCAAAAGATCTCTGACAATCGTCATCGGAATCATGCAAACGGTAGATGCCTCAAAGGCCGAAGCATTGGTCAGATAGTTTTCCTGTGCAAAACTGGCCCGATAACCAAAATACTGTACCGGCTTGATCATCCGGATAATCTGACTACGACCACCAACACCGTCTTTATAAATCTTGACTTTACCTTTCAACAAGCACATCATCTCCCTTGGTTCGTCACCCTCGCAATATATCAACTCATTACGTTTGAAATGCTGGATCTTCGAATTATTCCGGAGTACATCCCGCTCTTTTTCGGTCAGTACTCTCCAAACCTCTGATAAACTGGCCGAAATATCGACCTCTTCTTTTTGTTGTTTAACCACGACTGCTACATAACATACTTATGAAGCACAAATATAATACATTTCCTTGAAACAGGTCACTTATCCTCTCTACTTGTTAAATAGAATTAATCATTTTTTAATGGGATATTCCTTTGGAAGTAGATATGGCCGAGGGACGAAGCAACATGACCCCTATATTCTTACGGATTCCCTTCACATAATCGCTCAAAGAGGCCTCATTCACGATCACCTCCTTGCGGGTGGAAGAGGCATGGATAAATGTCAACTTCCCATCTACCCGACACACGATCCCCAGATGGGAAATATCCAACCCGGGAATGGAGGTGACAAAACAGACAATATCCCCCTCCTGAAACGCTTCACTGCGTGCCTCTATCTCCTCTTGCGGAATGTAAAAATAGGAACGTGCACTCACGGCCTGCTCAATCTGTCGCATCCGTTCCACACGCTCCGGATGATCGGCCAACTGGGCATAGGCGTTGGGGTGTGTGGACATAAAGGAAAGTTGTATGGGCAGCGAGATTCCACCGGAAGCCTGGGTACAGTCTGTCAGCACACCACGACGTCCGTTCTCATAGAGCCAATCGGTCGTGTAATGGAGCCGATCAGTATAATCCGTAATCGAATCCGTACGATAACGGATATGGGCCAACTCACTCCGGAACCGATCAAAGGTCCGTTCCCCCGACTGTACCGTCCGGGACAATGCCAATACAGATTCCACAAAGGTCATGCAATCCAATTGACGCAGATTGACCACCAAATGCTCCGGCTCCTGTTCCAAGGTGGCCGCCACATAAGGCGTACCTAAAAAGAAACGTGCCGTCCGGAGCATTGTCTCCCCCATCGATTCCAACGAATCAGCCGGCATGGTTTGCAGATAACGGGCAAACACCTGCCTGTCCTCACACGTTTCCACTTGTACACAAGAGACCTCTTTTGCAGTCTCCTGAGCCCTGCCCGATGTGAGAATACATCCTGCCAGACAACACCCTACCCAAAGGGCTTTCCATCGCTTCTGTTTCATGGGACTATTCCGTTTTACCTTCCAATTGTGTTTGTAGTTTCAGTAATTCATCGCGATATTGTGCCGCTTCAATGAAATCCAACCGCTTGGCAGCCTCATTCATCTGTTTCCGTGCCCGTTCGATCGCCTTCTCCAATTGCGGACGACTCATATAGTCCACCACCGGATCAGCCACACTCGATCGTCTTTCCGGTTCCACATACGCCTTCGGCTCAACCGCCAGTTCATTCTGTTTCTCGGCCAATAGAGAGACACTGTTCTTGATAACCTGATGTGGCGTAATGCCATGCTTCTCATTATAAGCCAACTGTTTCTCCCGACGACGGGTAGTCTCCTCCATGGTCTGACGCATGCTGTCCGTGATACGGTCGGCATAGAAAATCACCTTGCCGTTTACATGACGGGCCGCACGTCCGGCTGTCTGTGTCAGTGAACGGTGTGAACGCAAGAAGCCCTCTTTGTCTGCATCCAAGATAGCGACCAACGACACTTCCGGCAGGTCCAATCCCTCACGGAGCAGATTGACCCCGATCAGCACATCAAACAACCCTTTCCGCAAGTCATCCATAATCTGGATGCGTTCCAACGTATCGACATCACTATGAATGTAATTACAGCGAACCCCCATCCGGCTCAAATAGGTGGTCAGCTCCTCTGCCATCCGCTTGGTCAACGTAGTCACCAACACCCGTTCATCCACCTGTGCCCGCTGCTGGATCTCCTCCATCAAATCATCGATCTGATTCAACGACGGACGAACCTCAATCACCGGATCCAGCAGACCGGTGGGACGGATCACCTGTTCTACCACCAGTCCTTCGCTCTTCTCCAGCTCATAGTCCGCCGGAGTGGCACTTACATAGATAGCCAAAGGTGTGAGAGACTCAAACTCGTCGAACGTTAGCGGCCGGTTGTCAATGGCAGCCGGCAACCGAAAACCATACTCCACCAAATTCTTCTTGCGGGCATAGTCCCCACCATACATGGCCCGGATCTGCGGAATCGTCACATGGCTCTCATCCACGACCAGCATAAAGTCCTTCGGAAAATAATCCAACAAACAGAAGGGACGCTCGCCAGCCGCACGCCCGTCGAAATAACGGGAATAGTTTTCAATACCGGCACAATGTCCCAATTCCCGGATCATTTCCAAGTCAAACGTGACCCGCTCATAGAGCCGTTTCGCCTCAAACGGCTTGCCAATCTCCTTCAAATAATTGACCTGAGTCCCCAAATCCACATCAATCTGGCTGATGGCCGCATTGATCCGTTCCTGAGTCGTCACGAACAGATTCGTCGGATAGATATTCAATTCATCCTGCTCATCAATCTCCTGGCCTGTCTGCGGATCAAAAGAGGAGATGCGGTCAATCTCATCATCCCAGAACTCAATCCGATAGGCGACACCTTCAAAGGTCTCGATGGCGGGGAATATATCCACCGTATCACCGTTCACCCGGAAACAGCCCCGGTTAAAATCCAGTTTATTATTAATGTATAGCGCCTCCACAAACCGATGCAGCAACTGATCACGGTCCATGTGCATGCCCTTTTCCAGATGCGTCACCTTTTCGGAGAAAGCACGCGGATCCGCCATACCATACAAACAGGAAACGGAAGAGACCACAATCACATCCCGCCGTCCGGAAAGCAACGAGGCGGTCGCTTTCAGACGCAACTTATCGATCTCTTCATTGATGGCCAGATCCTTTTCGATGTAGGTATCTGTACTCGGAATGTAGGCTTCAGGCTGATAATAATCGTAATAAGATCG
>JBJECC010000070.1:0-2783 GCA_051870655.1 Parabacteroides sp.
TGGAGATCACCCATACACCCGGAACGGAGCCCGTCGTCAGGATACATTTGAAACAAAACCTTTCTACCACACCTTAGCCCCTCTCCATAAAGGTTTGTTGTCACTGTTTTTTCCCAATCAACGTATTCCTCAAGTTTGTAGCAGTCTGCTCCAGCCTTGGGGAATTGTTGTCATGTATTTGTACTGAAAGGGAACGGTGATTGTGTGACCCTCCTATAAGTTTTTTGAATATCCTCCGTCAAGATGGTGTATTTATCCGCATAAAAATAGTACTTTTGGATGCTAATTGGATTGATCGTATGCAAATGAACTATTTTAGGAGAGCCGTTTGGATCGGTTTGTTGTGGTTGTGTCTGGCTTCTCTCTCTGCTCAGTATCAGGTCAGTGGAGGAAAAGGGACCCCTTTGTTGGCAGCGGATAATTCGGCTAACGATGTGCAGGTCTATCTGGTGAATGGGACGGAGGGACTGACGATCCGTTATACATCGTCGGTCGGCGGGACCCATCAGTGGTATCGCTACACGCAGTCGAAGCTGGATGCGGTGGCTATCGAGTGCCAGCAGGAGGGGAATAGTTCCACCGTGACCGGTGTGACAGAAGGTTACGGGTACTTTGTGGAGATTCCGGATGGAGGTCTTCCTAAATATGTATGGATTACAGATTATAGCCGTTATGCATTCCGGGTGGATCAGTTGTCGGTCCTGGCAAACGGTGATCCCTGTTCGGGGGTGCAGTTTGAAGGAAAAGGCTCCATACCGACTATCTATTATTATTTGCCCAACAATGGCTTCCGTACGGCGTTGCAACGGGAGTTTGATATTTCCTATGAGACATTAGGTGAGTGGTCGGATGAACTTCATGCGTTCCCTTCGGAGACACAGACTGTGACGAAAAAGATTGTGGCGACTGATCTGGAGGGCACGCAATTCCGCTTCTCGCTTTCCGAACCTCCTTATGTGGATACGGAATTTACCTTGTCAGGAGATCAGTTCGCCCGTCACTTCGGGTTGGAGCAACGCTTTACGACAGATTCCTATACGGCTGTGGCTGTGCAGCTTCATGTGGATACCGTATTGACCATGACGGAGGCGCCCAACATGAATACTTCACGAGAGGGGTACAATGCTCCTGCCACGATCCTTTTTACGGCTACGGCCAATGAACCGGTGGCTTCCCGCTATGTCTGGCGCATCTATAAGATCCGCGATTTGGCGATCGAGATGGAGGAACCCAATGAAGGAGCGGACTCGGAGACTTCGACTGAGACCAAATCCTTGCGCTCCGGAGAAGAGGAGGAGGGTGAAGAGGAGAGCACGGAGGGGGAGACGGAAGGTACCCTGTTGGTGAATTTCTCCGGCAATGAGGTGGAATATACGTTCCGTGAACAGGGGGTGTATCAGGCTGTGGCGGAAGTGAGTGACCAGAGCGGTACGTGTGCGGCCACGGAAGCGTTGGAGATAACGATCTCCACTTCCTATTTGGATATTCCCAATGTCTTTTCTCCAGGCATGACTCCGGGTATAAACGATGAGTTCCGGGTGGCCTATAAATCCTTGGTCAGCTTCAAGGCCTGGATTTACAATCGCTGGGGAAAGGAGATGTTTCATTGGACAGACCCTGCACAGGGTTGGGATGGCCGGAAAGGGGGAAAACTGGTTCCTCCAGGTGTATATTACTATGTGATCGAGGCTGTCGGTTCGGACGGACGGCGATACAAGCGGGCCGGTGATGTCAATATCCTGCGCTCGAAACAGGAACAAACAGAAACAATAGAAGAAACGACAGAATGAAAATAGAGAAGAGTACGGTGATAAGTTTTTTGATGGGGGGAGTTGTCTGTCTGACGGCTTGTCTCTCCATCGGATCGGAAGATTCCCTTCGGGTGTTGCGACAGAAACCGGTGATTTCGTCGGTTACCATGACTCCGGAGATCCCTGACAAGGTCTCCTTTTGTGGACAAACCATTGATTTGAGACGTTATAACATGCATGAAGGATTCGACCGCGAAATTTCCACTTTTACCTATTTGCATGCTACGACGATGTTGTATATCAAGCGTGCCAATCGGTATTTTCCGATTATAGAGCCGATTCTGAAGGCAAACGGTATTCCGGACGACTTGAAATATCTGGCCGTGATCGAGAGCAATCTGGATCCGCGTATCAAATCGCCTGCCGGTGCGTTGGGCATGTGGCAGCTGATGTCTGCCACCGCCAAAGAACAGGGGCTTGTGATCACGCCGACTGTCGATGAACGGTGTCATGTGGAGAAGGCTACGGAGGCAGCCTGTCGCTACATGAAGGCCGCTTATGCCAAATATGGTGATTGGGCGGCTGTCGCCTCTTCCTACAATGCCGGCATGGGACGTATCTCCGGTGAGTTGAACAAGCAGGATGCGGACAATACATTCGATTTGTGGTTAGTGGAGGAGACTACCCGTTATGTCTATCGGATCATGGCCATCAAACAGATTTTTGAACATCCCTACAAATATGGGTTTGTCATGCAGCCGCGTGACCTCTACAGACCGATTGCTTGTAAAGAGGTGACCGTTTCTTCCGATGTGCCGGATCTGTCAGCCTTTGCCAAAAGCCACGGGGTGACCTATGCGGATTTGAAACGTTTCAATCCTTGGTTGCGTGACCGGAAGTTACAGACAGGCGGAAAACAGTTTACCTTGAAGATTCCTTTGGAGCAAGAGCTGTATTATACGTCAGAGAACACCTATGTACATAATCCGAATTGGATCGTAAAATGAAAGAGAACGAACGAATAGAAAGTGG
>JBJECC010000071.1:0-2774 GCA_051870655.1 Parabacteroides sp.
AGTTTTTCACCAAGAAACACATTGTCTGGTACATCTGTTTCATCATCCTCTACCGTTTTGCAGAGGGCTTTGTGATCAAGATTGTACCCCTCTTCCTGAAGGCTCCGGTGGCAGAGCAGGGATTGGGTCTGAGCGAACAGGAGATCGGCCTTTATTATGGTACGTTCGGTGCGGCCGCTTTTGTGTTGGGTTCCGTCTTGGCCGGTTATTACATTTCCCGCCGGGGATTGCGCAAAGTGCTTTTCACGCTTTGCTGCATCTTCAATATTCCATTCCTGATGTACACCATTCTGGCCTTTACACAGCCGGATAACGGTCTCTTCATCGCTTCGGCCATCATGATGGAGTATTTCGGTTATGGTTTTGGCTTTGCCGGATTGACACTTTTCATGATGCAGCAGGTGGCACCGGGCAAACATCAGATGGCCCATTATGCCTTTGCCTCCGGCATCATGAATCTGGGAGTGATGCTGCCGGGTATGTTCAGTGGTTTCTTCAGTGACTGGTTGGGTTATAAATATTTCTTCGTCTTCACCCTCATAGCGATGATTCCTTCGTTCCTGGTGGCCTATTTTGTGCCCTTTACGTACGATGAGAATGGTAAGGTGATCGAGAAAAAGTCATAACGAGCAAATTGTTTAATTAAAAAAGAAAGTTTTACAAACATGGACAAGTTAGAGATTATGGGCGGTGCATTGCCCAATATGCCGTGGGAAGATCGCCCGGCGGACTGCAAACAGGTTCTTTGGCGTTATTCCAAGAACCCGGTGATTCCGCGTGACATTCTGCCCACTTCCAACAGTGTGTTTAACAGTGCGGTCGTACCTTTCAAGGGTGGTTATGCCGGTGTATTCCGTTGTGATGATACCAATCGCCGTATGCGTCTCCATGTCGGTTTCAGTGCCGACGGCATTCATTGGAACATTACGGAGAAGAAATTGGAGTTCCAGTGTGAGGATCCGGAGATCGGGGAGTTTGTCTATGCCTATGACCCGCGTGTCTGCTTCATCGAGGATCGTTACTATGTGACTTGGTGTAACGGTTACCATGGTCCGACGATCGGCTGTGCTTACACCTTCGACTTCGAAACCTTCCACCAGTTGGAGAATGCCTATCTGCCGTTCAACCGTAACGGTGTGATGTTCCCGCGCAAGATCAACGGCAACTTTGCGATGCTGAGCCGTCCGAGTGACAATGGCCACACCCCGTTTGGTGACATTTTCTATAGTGAATCACCCGATATGTGCTTCTGGGGCAAGCATCGCCATGTGATGTCTCCCGCTCCGTTCGAGGACAGTGCATGGCAGTGCATGAAGATCGGTGCCGGTCCTATTCCTATCGAGACTTCGGAAGGTTGGCTGCTGATTTTCCACGGTGTGCTCCACTCTTGCAACGGTTATGTATATAGCTTCGGTTCCGCTATTCTGGACCGTGACCAGCCTTGGAAGGTGAAGTTCCGTTCAGGTCCCTACCTGCTCTCTCCGCAGAAGGATTACGAGTGCATGGGTGACGTGCCTAACGTAGTCTTCCCGTGTGCCGCCTTGCATGATCCTGAGACACGTCGTATCGCCATCTATTACGGCTGTGCCGATACAGTGACAGGTTTGGCATTTGGTTACATTGACGAGATTATCGACTTCACCAAGAAGCATTCGATCATCTAAGAAATAACTCCATCACATGTTTTTTTTACACCGGATGGCACCCGATGCAATCGCATCAGGTCCTGTCCGGTGTTTTTTTAGTTTGCGTAACCTCCTGTCCATTCGGCGGCTGTTCAGACAAGGTTCAGTTCTGGCAGTGTCTTCCCCTGCAAAACGTTGAATGGATTAATACTATAAACCTGAGGATAGGTGAATGACAGTTCGATAAATTCGGGAAGTGCTTGATTGTCTATGCTTGTGTCGGAAATTATTAGAATATCCCTGATTATAAATTGATCGAGATCAATTTTTCTTGCAAATGTTGTATATGTTCTCAGAAGATTCTATCTTTGCATTGCTAAAAAGAAGAAAATAAGTTATAGAATAAATTATTGTTTTTCATTGGTTAAAGTTAAGGGTTAGTGTAGGAGGCCGTTAGATGTGAATCTCGCGGCCTTCATTTTTTTATTCTTCTGTGTACAATCCTTCGCGTGACAGCTGCTTTTCCAAATTGGCTACCCCTAATGCGACGATAGCGGTTACAGTGGCTGTTTGCTCTTGATATTCGGGAATATTCTTGGTGTACAGGTCGTTTTCCGTATGCCAAATTTCCCCGTAGTTGAAGTTATATCCCTTGAAATCCTCTTCATCGAAACTCAGTGTCGGTACTCCTTCTATCGCAAAGACAGAGGCATCAGTTCCACCTAATTGGGTCGGACGTTTCCGGGGTTCGCGTATTTTGACTTCGAAAGGATAGTCCGGACGGATCTTCTTGACCGGCTCGCAGATCTTGACAAAATCATCATACATGGCTTTGGGGACTGTTATGCCGACAGCCGGTGTGGGACCTCCGTCGCGGTTGAACATGTTGGAAATTTTGGGAAGACGCTCTTTGTGTGCTTTGGCCCATGCTTGTGCACCCCACAGACCAAATTCCTCTCCGGCAAATGCGATGAAGAGAATGGTCCGCTTGGGTTTGGCGCCTGACAGAGCAATCATACGGGCCGCTTCCATCATCGGGCCGATACCGGTTCCACAGTCGATACCGCCTGTCGCCACGTCGAAGGCATCCAAGTGACCACTTACGATGACATATTCATCCGGATATTTGCTTCCCTTGATGGAGGCTAC
>JBJECC010000072.1:0-5299 GCA_051870655.1 Parabacteroides sp.
TATCACAACCGTTTGTTTCTCGATTGCGGGTGCAAAGGTAGTGTTATAAAACATACCCACCAAACTTTTTCCGCACTTTTTTCAAAGAAAATTTGAAACAAAATCGCAAATGGTTGATTTACAAGAAAAACGGGAGGGATAAGAATTTGACTTCATTTCCCTCCCGTCCTTATATATAGAACTTTAAACGCGAAACTGCCTTATTTCTTAGTTATTTTCCGGACGCAACTTGCGAACAGTAACGGCAGTCTGCCACATTTCGCTCTCGCGCAATGCCTTCAATTCCTCGTTCAGTTTCTCACGATAGTCAGGCTTAGAGTTGCTATCGATAGAAATCTGAGCTTCGTTACCACACTTCACGCTTGCATACAGTTTCTCAACAACCGGCTTGATTGCATCGTGGAACGGGCCCATCCAGTCCAAAGCACCACGCTGTGCAGTAGTAGAACAGTTCGCATACATCCAGTCCATACCGTTCTTTGCGAACAACGGCATCAGTGACTGTGTCAACTCTTCGACTGTCTCATTAAATGCCTCAGAGGGAGAGTGACCGTTCTCACGCAACACTTCGTACTGAGCCAACAGCAAGCCCTGGATTGCACCCATCAGAGAACCACGTTCACCTGTCAAGTCAGATGTAGCCTCGCGGATGAATGTTGTCTCAAACAGATAACCTGAACCAATACCAATACCCAATGCCAGTGTACGTTCTTTTGCCTTGCCTGTTGCATCCTGATAAACAGCGTATGAAGAGTTCAGTCCACGACCCTCCAAGAACATGCTACGCAAAGAGGTACCTGAACCCTTCGGAGCTACCATGATCACATCAATGTCAGCGGGAGGAACCACGCCCGTACGATCATTCCATGTAATAGCAAAACCGTGAGAGAAATAAAGAGCCTTGCCTGGCGTCAGATATTTCTTGATGGTCGGCCAAACAGACATCACAGCTGCGTCAGAGAGCAGACACATAATGATCGTACCCTTTTCGCAAGCCTCTTCGATACTGAACAATGTTTCACCCGGCACCCAACCATCGGCAATTGCCTTCTCATACGTCTTACCCTGACGCTGGCCGACAATCACGTTAAATCCATTATCGCGCAAGTTCAATGACTGGCCCGGACCCTGTACACCGTAACCGATCACTGCAATTGTTTCATCTTTCAATACTTCACGTGCCTTTTCCAATGGAAACTCTTCGCGGGTCATGACATTTTCAATCACACCGCCAAAATTCATTTGTGCCATTTTACTTTTAAACTATTAATATTAAAAACCACTTTATTAATTCTATTGCCAATTCACAACTGCCCGACAGATAGATTTATCTTCGTGACAAATGGCCATACTATATACCCCGGGAGCTGTCTCCAACAAATGCAGATCGAGCAGCATGCCATATCTGCCTTCCGACTGATAGGCAATCTCAAACCGACTCACCCGACGGGTTCGGAACAGCTCAATATCGAACAAATCCAACAGATGCTCGATGTATTTGATACTGTTCAAATGGCCGTTGATATCCAAATCACTGTATTTTACTAAATAGGGAAGCGGCTCACTTTTCGCCTCTACCGGCATAATCTTACCCGGCTTGGTTATCGGGCAAGGCCGGTCGGAAAGATAGGGAGCCAAACCTGCTTCATCCAAAGGCGTAGGACGACGGCTCTCCAAATCAATCGCCGCCCAGATAGAACGGGCATAACCGAAAGGTTTTCCGTCACGTTGCATCTCAAAGCAACGACTGGTGAACAACCGGTTCACTTCGTCAACCCACGTATAGACGGTCACCTCTCCTGAGGAGGCAGGATAGTGATTCACCTCAATCGCCATACGCGATAAGACCCAAGCAGTCCGTTTCTCTGTCATCTCCTGGTAACCGAAACCCCGATCGGCCGCATGAGCCGATGCAGCGTGCAACAAATAGTTCCCCAAAAGAGGCAACGGCACGCGTCCTTGGAAATCCAGCTGGTAGGACACCACATCAAAACTATATTTCCCTACTTTCTCCTTCATACATATATAATAAATAATCCACCTTTGCCTATCCCTGACGATCGGCCAACTTACGCTCCATGTCTGCCAACATATCGCTCAGGCGTTCCACCTTGCTCTTCGTAATGGCAATACGACCCGAACGGATAAACTGCAACACACCGATGCTCTCGCTCAACTCGTTGAAAAGAGCCTGCGTCTCATCGTAATGGCCACTCTTCTCCAACACCACACAGTCTTCATTCATCTCCAAAATACGGGCGTTGTACTTGCGGATCAAGTCTTCCACCGTACCCATCTTGATAAACAACTCCGTGCTCAACTTGTAGAGGGCAACCTCTTGATAAACCAAATCCTCATCCGTGTTGTAATATGCCTTCAAAATATCCACGCGCTTGTCGATCTGCTTGACCACCTTGTCGATCATCTCTTCATCGGTGAATGTCGTGATCGTAAACTTATGGATGCCCTTGATGGCTGACGGCGACACAGACAGCGTCTCAATATTGAGCTGCCGGCGCGTAAAGATAATAGTTATTTGGTTCAAAAGACCTACCGTATTCTCTGAAAAGATAATGACCGTATATAATTTCTTGGTATTCATACCTCTTTCCTCCTGTTTTTAGTCGCCCATAATGATGTTTGTAATCGAAGCACCGGCCGGTACCATCGGATAAACCATGCCTTCCTCTTCCACATCGGCCACCAACAGATAGGAGCCGTCGTAGTTCAGCATCTCCTCAATCGCCTCGTCCAGCTCTTCCCGTTTCTGTACCTCGCGGGCACCGATACGGTAGGCTTTCGCGATCTCCACAAAATCAGGATTCTCCATAATCGTAGCTGAATAACGTTTCTTAAAGAAAAGCTCCTGCCACTGACGTACCATACCCAAGAAGTTGTTGTTCAAAAGGATAATCTTCACGTTCAAGTTCTCCTGCATGATGGTTCCCAACTCCTGTATGGTCATTTGCAGACCACCGTCTCCCGTAAAGAAGCAGACTGTGCGGTCTGGTGCACCGATCTTTGCACCAATGGCAGCCGGCAAACCGAAGCCCATCGTACCCAAGCCTCCGGATGTAATGACACTCCGGGTCCGTTTGTATTGGAAATAGCGTACCGCCATCATCTGGTTCTGGCCGACATCTGTCACCAGCACAGCGTCGTGGCCTGTAGCCTCAGACACCTTACGGATCACCTCACCCATACGCAAATAACCCTCTTTCGGATGCAGTTCCTTCTCGATCACCTTCTCCTGCTCTTCAGCCGCATCGGGTTCGAACTCTGCGTTCCACTCCGGACGCTTGCGCTCCTCTAACAGAGCTGTGATCATCGGCAATGTATGTTTTGCATTACCCAACACCTTCACATCCACCGGTACGTTCTTTCCGATCTCGGAATTGTCAATATCCAGATGGATGATCTTCGCCTGCTTGGCGTATGTCTGCAGATTACCTGTCACACGATCGTCAAAACGCATACCGACAGCAATCAGCACATCGCACTCGTTTGTCTTGCGGTTCGGGCCTACATTGCCATGCATACCCAACATACCTTTATTCAACGGATGGGCTGTCGGCAATGCGGAAAGACCCAAAGTAGTCGATCCTGCCGGAATGTCATTCTTCTCCAAGAAGGTACGGATCTCTTCCTCGGCTCCACCCAGGATGACCCCCTGACCAATCAGACAGAAAGGTTTTTGGGCAGAATTGATCAGCGCGGCAGCCTCCTCAATACGGCTCACCTTGATCTCCGGTTCCGGCTGATAGCTACGGATGTGATCCACCTTCTCATAATGATATTCCACGCGACCTATCTGTGCATCCTTTGCAAAGTCGAGCACGACTGGACCGGGACGACCTGAAGAAGCGATGTAGAAGGCACGCGATACGGCCCAAGCCACCTCTTCCGGTTTACGGATCTGATAAGCCCACTTCGTGATAGGCTGTGTAATACCGATCACGTCGATCTCCTGAAAGGCATCCGTTCCCAACAGCGGTGACGGCACCTGTCCGGCAATGACCACCATGGGGGTACTGTCCATCATGGCATCTGCAATGCCGGTAATCGTATTGGTCGCACCGGGACCCGAAGTGACCAATGCCACTCCTACCTTGCCGGAGACGCGGGCATAGCCTTGTGCCGCATGGGTTGCGCCCTGTTCATGACGAACCAAGACGTGTCTCAATTGATCCTGATAATCATACAGACTATCATAGATGGGAATGGCCTGTCCACCCGGATAGCCGAAAATGGTGTCCACCCCTTCAGCAATCAGAGCCTTCAACAGGGCTTCCGAACCGGTTATCTTCTCTGTTTCCATATTTATATCTTGT
Source organism: Parabacteroides sp. (assembly GCA_051870655.1). Lineage (GTDB taxonomy): Bacteria > Bacteroidota > Bacteroidia > Bacteroidales > Tannerellaceae > Parabacteroides. The sequence goes on from JBJECC010000072.1 coordinate 4,332, forward strand.
GTTTCTCTTTTTTAATCAATGATTCTTACGCCCCCCTTGTCTGCCGAAGCCACCATTTTGCCATAAGCACGCAACGCTTTCGACACGACACGCTGACGGTAAGGCGGTGTAAAGGCCTCTTTGCCACGTGCCTCTTCTGCCCGACGACGTTCGGCCAGCTCCTCATCTGTCAGCCGTACACGAATCGTCCGCTCCGGGATATTGATCTCAATGATATCACCATCTTTCACCAGACCGATCGCACCACCGGAAGCTGCTTCCGGAGAGATATGTCCGATAGAGAGGCCGGAAGTACCGCCACTGAAACGTCCGTCGGTAATCAAGGCACACTCTTTGCCCAGGTGACGGCTCTTGATATATGAGGTCGGATAAAGCATCTCCTGCATACCCGGCCCCCCCTTCGGGCCTTCATAGGTGATCACCACCACATCACCGGAAACGACTTTTCCACCCAAAATGCCTTCGCAAGCAGCGTCTTGTGAATCAAACACCTTAGCCGGACCGGAAAATTTCCAAATGCTTTCATCCACACCGGCAGTCTTCACCACACAACCATCCACGGCAATGTTACCCTTCAAGACTGCCAGACCTCCATCCTTGGAATAGGCATGCTCCAGATCACGGATACAACCGTTTGCACGGTCCGTGTCCAACGTCTCGAAATAGGTTTCCTGTGAACCCATCTGTGTGCTGAAACGACAGGCCGGAGCACTCTTGTATTTGCGGCTTACCTCCTCAGAGACTTGGGGCGAAGTGATGTCAAACTGACGAATGGCTTCTGCCAACGTACGTCCGTCCACACGTTTTGCATCTCCGTTGATCAGACCACCCTTCAACAGCTCATTCAGAATACCCAAGACACCACCGGCACGGTTCACATCCTGTACATGGTAGGTGTGTGTATTCGGTGCCACCTTACAGAGGCAAGGAGTCTTGCGGGAAAGCATATCAATGTCGTCCATCGTGAA
>JBJECC010000072.1:5399-14879 GCA_051870655.1 Parabacteroides sp.
AGGCAGTTCATGGAGTTGGCAGTAAACATACCGGAACAGCAACCGCAACCCGGACAAGCGTGCCGCTCGATCTGAGCCACCCGTTCATCATCTACGGTCGTGTCGGCCGACTCAATCATGGCATCGATCAAATCCAGATGGCGGCCATTCAATTCACCGGCCTCCATCGGGCCTCCGGACACAAAGATCGTCGGGATATTCAGACGCATGGAAGCCATCAACATACCCGGAGTAATCTTGTCACAGTTACTGATGCAGACCATGGCATCTGCCTTGTGGGCATTCACCATATACTCTACACTGTCGGCAATGATGTCGCGTGAAGGGAGCGAATAAAGCATTCCGTCGTGTCCCATAGCAATACCGTCGTCTATGGCGATCGTGTTGAATTCAGCAGCAAAACAGCCCAGCTTCTCAATCTCTGCCTTTACAAGCTGTCCCACTTCGTGCAAATGTACATGACCCGGTACAAACTGGGTAAATGAATTGACAATCGCAATAATCGGTTTTCCGAATTGTTCCTCTTTCATGCCATTGGCACGCCACAGCGCACGGGCTCCAGCCATTCTACGGCCCTCTGTGCTAAATGAACTTCTCAACGGATTCTTCATATTCTTTCTATACATTATATATTTATATACTACTAATAAAAAAGCCCTTCTCATCAGGAGAAAGGCTCAAGTACATCTTCAGACTTCACAACATGTTGCACACCTTTCTCCTTACCTGCTAGTGATTAGAAGGACCACGACGAGAATAATATGCAATACGCTGTTCAACATCTTGTTTATTTTACCATTTTGTTTGACGCCGCAAAGGTAGAACAATAATTTGTACACACAAATATTTTCTCAAAGAAAATTACCGTATTCGCTTTCAAATATCAACCAGTCCTCACTTTTTACTTGCAGATTAACATTCCTATGAGCTTTTTCCCGCCTTTTCATCCCCATTTATCCGTTTTCATACACTTCAACGAAGTGCTTTGCAGCAAAAAAAACTCCAAAAAGTTTGCACAGCTCAACTCGAATGCATATCTTTGCACCCGTTAAACAAAACGGGGTGTAGCTCAGCCCGGTTAGAGTACGCGTCTGGGGGGCGTGTGGTCGCTGGTTCGAATCCAGTCACCCCGACTGGTCAAAATGCTATCAGATTATCAATCAATCTGATAGCATTTTTCTTTTATACGACATGCACAACATCTCTGTTTTTCAACCGAAACAGGGGAATAATCCGTTTAAGAATAGTGAGATAATACTATCATATCGTGAGATAATGCAAGCTTGTAACCGACGGCAACTACTACTTTTGTGAGCAAAATAAAGAACATCAAATGATTGGTTTATGAAAAAACGTTTTTATCTATTAGCTCTATTAAGTGCTTGTAGCTCTATGCTTTGGGCTACAGAGTATCATGTAAAGCCTTCGGGTTCTGATGCGGCTGACGGTAGTGCCCTGCATCCGTTCCGGACCATCAATCATGCTGCACAAAAGGCCTTACCGGGCGATACGGTCACCGTACACAACGGTGTTTACCGCGAATGGATTGACCCGCTGAGTGGCGGTGAACGCGACGGCAAGCGTATCTTGTATCGTGTGGCAGAAGGCGAGAAGGCTGAAGTGAAAGGTTCGGAAGTGGTGACCGGCTGGAAACGGAGTCGTGGGGCATCCGGTGTTTGGGAGGTCACGTTGCCCAACTCCTTCTTCGGTGGACACAATCCTTTCAACGAACGGTTGTATGGTGACTGGCTGTGGTCCGACAAGGTGCACCACACGGCAGATGTCTATCTGAACGATGTGTCGCTCTACGAGGCATTCAGCAAAGATAAGGTGTTTGCACCCGACACCATCCGTACCATCCGCGACCCGCAAGGATGTACGAATGTGTGGTTTGCCGAGGTGGATGCAGACCATACGACAATTTATGCCCGATTCGGAGTGGCAGACCCGAACAAGGAGTTGGTAGAGGTGTCTGTACGCCCAACCTGTTTCTATCCTACCCGTGAAGGACTCGACTACATCACGATCCGCGGTTTCCATTTCAGCCAGGCAGCCACACAGTGGGCTGCACCTACGGCAGAACAGGTGGGTATGGTGGCTACCCATTGGTGTAAAGGTTGGATCATCGAGGACAATGTCATCAAGAACTCACGGGCCAATGGCATCACCCTGGGCAAGGAACGAAGCAGCGGACACAATCTGGAGTGCAACGACCCGCGACTGGATGGTACACTGCACTACATGGAGGTTATCTTCAATACGTTGCGCCGTGGCTGGAGCAAGCAGTTGGTCGGTTCGCACATCGTACGCCGCAACGTCATTTCCGACTGTGAGCAGACCGGTATCTGTGGCAGTATGGGAGGTGCCTTCTGTGAAATCTACGACAACCACATCTACAACATTCTGGCCAAGCAGCAGTTTGGCGGTGCCGAGATGGCAGGTATCAAGCTGCATGGGGCCCTTGACACCTATATCCACCATAACCGGATTCATCATGTGGGTAATTTCGGTATCTGGCTCGACTGGATGGCGCAAGGGGCACGTGTCTCCAGCAACTTGATTTACGACAACGAGGGTCCGGACCTCTTCATCGAAGTGTCGCACGGACCGTATGTGGTGGACAACAACATCTTCCTGTCTCATCAGGCAGTCATGGAGAATACGGATGGCGGTGCCTACCTGCACAATCTGATGGTCGGAAACATTACACGATACAATGACGAACGCTATACCCCCTACCAGCTGGCCCACTCAACCGAAGTGAAAGGAGTGGTGACCATGAGCGAAGGTGACCACCGTTGGATCGGCAACGTATGTGTCGGCGGCAACAAGGAGAAAGCAGTCTATGGAACGAAAGCATTCGACGAATCCAAACGGCCGGTACGTGCCGAGAACAACCTGTTGCTCAACGGTGCAGCACCCAAGCAGGATGGCATTGGCGAATGGACGGAATCCTACAACCCGCAACTGGAATGGGAAGAGACAGCCACAGGTGAGGTCTATCTGACCGGCAATGTCTCGTTCGACCTGCTGTCTGATTTCCGTGGAAAACCCGTGGATGCTGATCGTCTGGGTATCACACAGCTCACCGGTTATCCTTTTGAAAATCCGGATGGTACTCCTTTTGTATTGACGCACGATTATTTCGGTAAGCAGCGGACAAGCCGTCCGGTGGTCGGACCGGTTGAACAGCTGCCTGTCGGACAGCGTATCAAGGTATGGCCGAATCCGGCTTATCCCGAATCAAACCGTTAATGTCCTGACTTAGAAATTCACACTGTCCCCTTTATAGGAAGGCGTTTTCATGACCCGATGAAAGCGCCTTCGTTTTTTCTCTCTTTGCAGGCAACAAGATTGATCAGATACAAGGCTGTTCCGGCCTCTCCCGGCATGGCGAATTCATCCATCTTCCCCTCCAAGGCCTGACGGTAGGTTTCCGCTTTAGCCTTGTCATGGTGATGGATCAGTTCCACAGCATAGAGTACAGCCATCTTGATGGGCGAATACTTGCAGTTGGTTGTGGTGTACGTCTGCAGTGGCTCGGTCCATAGAGAATCAACCACATCCTTCCGGTTGGAGGTCATCAGCTCAAGCATCACCCTTTCCGCACCTACCTCCATGACCAATATCGGGGGTAACATCCTGCCAAAGGCCATGATTTCCTCTGCGATCTCGCGTGCCCTTTCCAAGCGGCCCATATCTTCCTGCAGTGACATGTAGATCATACGGTTCAACGTCATGAAATAGTCCGTCACGCCTGAAAGCGGCTGGTCGTTGAACCATTCTTGAGGCATTTCCACCAGGCGTCGGCCATTACTCTGTTCACCTACAATCCGCATGATATTCAGGAAATACAGCCGCATCTCCGGCTTCCGTGCAAGCACCAGGATCGTCCGTCCGTCATTATTCACCCCGTTCATTGTCCAAGGAAAGCCGTTCATCCCTGCAAAGAGCAACCCCATGCAGACCATCATCAGCAAGAAGATCCTGCCAACGGCACCCGGTTCCACAGCGTACAACAGGACTCCCGACAATGCCGCCACAATCAGATTCATCAACACTCCTCCAAAGTTATACCAGAAATAGGGGATGCTTTTATCGGTTATCTGATCCATCGGTACCATGATACATTGTCCCAAGGTGCCGGCAACATGATACTGCTTCCAATGATAACCCATCTTGTCATGTACCCATGTATATTTGAATATTCTGAACGATAGCATCCTATAACCTGTTGCGAGTCCGCATAACAGATGTCCTACCTCGTGGAGCAGGACATGAATGATACCGCATCCTACGGAAAACAGAATAGCCAGCACTATCTTGCCTACTACAGCCATCCTGCCAACCTCCTTCTCCACCGGAACGTCTGTTTCATCATGATTCACAGCGGTAGCTATCAGCCACACCAAACCGAAGCCGACAATGACACAGGCCAATGTGCCTGCCATGTTTCTCAATATACGTTTGTTATCTGCTACTCTAACCATTTTCATATTCTTTTGTGTGTAAAGACTGTATCCAATGTAACCCTGATCGTATGCGGTTATACCCTCATGCTAATGCAGAAGAAGCTCGGATCGGAAGGTGTAACGTCCTGCACCGATATGGTGAATCTCGTTGCCGTTGTGCGATGGCACCACCACCGTACATCGGGTGTTGGCAGGTACCGTCACTGACAGCGTAAAGCGGTTGCCGTCGCGCTTCCATTCGCTCTCTATTCGGCCATACATGGAGTCGTAATGTGCCTTCACCCATGTAAGGTGCTCTACGGCAGTCGGTGCTATGGTAAACGAAGCAAACCCCGGCTCATCGGCACGAATACCGGCAAGAAACTTGTAGTAGTAGGCACTTATGAGGGCAAAAGGCAGATGGTTGCGCGATGCCTTGCCGTTCCAGTTCTCCCACATCGTGGTGGAGTTGTCACTGAGCATATAGGTGAATCCCGGATAGGCAGGCTGTGTAGCCACCCGGAAGGCCGTTTCGGGGTCGTGCAACGGCAGATAGTTCATTATGGCAGGTGTGCCGAGGAATCCCGTTCCGATGCGATAGTCATGTGCCTTGAGATCGGCGACAAGTCCATGGAGCACACGTGGCCGGATAGAATCGGGCACCAGTCCATATTCAAGAGCCACGGCACCGGGAGCCTGGCGATAATCGGGCGTAGGTATCGTTCCATGATACGAAGCCGACTGCACATCGAGAAATTCGCGGTTAAACCCGGCGATGAAATCCTCTGCACAGTGCAGCAGACTATCGGCAACGGCATTTTCGCCCACAAGCCGTGCCAGACGCGAGGTGGCAGACAGACAGTAGGCATGTGCGGCAGTACCGTAGTAAGGCATACCCTCGGGCGGTGCCATGGTGAAATCGGGGTTGTCGTAGGTCGGCGACACCCAATCGCCTAACACATCATTGATGATTGACGGATTGCCATGGAAAGTGCGCTGCGAACTGTTGAAGAGGAATCGCTTCATGCAATCGAGATGCTCGCGAACCGGACGCAGTTCGGCATAGTGTGTAAGCAGGTCACCAGCCACGCGCATCATAGCCGACGGCCAGGTGGTAGAGCTGTTGATGTCGTAGTTGGTGCTGGGTGCAACCGTGGGCAGCGAACCGTCGGGGCTCTCCGAATCGGCCAGGCAACGGAGCCAGTTGGAGTAGAAGTTCGCCATATCGAAATTATACATGGCTGCTTCAGCGGCAATGAACGCATCGGCCGTCCAACCCTGTTTCTCACGGTGCGGGCAGTCGGTGGGAATGCTCATATAGTTGCTCAGCATCGAGTTGATGCTGTTGCTTTGCAGCCGGTTGATGGCAGGGTCGCTGCACTCGAATGAACCTGCACTTTGCAAGTCACTGTGAACCGGAATACTCTCCACACTGAGCACATGCACATCCTCATCGGTCGTTATGCGCACATATTGGAAGCCCTTGTATGAGAAATGACATTCAAAGGTCTCACTGTCGGCATCCCCCTTGAGAATGTAGCCATTCTGCTGCCGCACACGGATTTCACTGTCGTAGAATGAGGCATATTCCTTCACCGGCATCTGGAAGTCGCGCCGATAGTCGGGCAGCCACGGCACTAACAGCGTATCGCTCACCACCTCGCAATATTCCACCATCACGCGCTGTCCGCGATTGCCTCTGACCTTCACACGCGCCCAACCGGCCAGGTTCTTGCCCATATCATAGACGGTTTCGGTGGCACTTCGGCTGATGGTTTTCACCGGCTTCAACCCCTCGAAACAGCGAATTGGCGGTTGGCACTGATACTTCAGCTGTGCATTCCACTCCACTTCCACTACAGGCTTCCATGCCGAATCGTCGTAGGCGGCAGTCGTCCATCCTTCCCGCTCAAACCGTGCATCGTAGATTTCGCCAAGCCGTGTATCGTCATAGCGGATCGGTCCATCTGTGGTGCGCCAATTGCTATCGGTGCCGATCGTACTTACCGTACCATCGGGATACTCTATGCGCAGCAGTGCCAATGCCTTCGGCTGACCTACCCACTCGCTGCTGCACAATCGCCAGATATCATTACTCAGCGGATTATACTGACCGCGGCCTATCATCATGCCGATGGCATTGTCACCTGTTTTCAGCATTGGCAGCACATCAAAGACCTCGTATGCCGTATGCTTGTTGTAGTAGGTCCATCCTGGGTCGAGCACATGGTCACCCACACGCTGCCCATTGATAAATGCCTCGTAATATCCCAGTCCGGTCACGTAGAGCATCGCCCTTACCGGTGCCGTCTTCACCGTGAAAGCAGTTCGCATCAGCGGTGAGGGGTCATAGGATGGGGTAGTCATGGCGGCAATGTCCCATATTGTCATGTTCATGCCATTGTAGAGGGGCCAATCGAGTTTCTCGTTGGCCTTTTCCAGAGCCTTTCGCTGCTGCCACTCGGCACGCCACTGGACATCCGGCTTCACCGCAATCCACCGGGCCGGGCTCCAGTCGGCTGCATCGAGAGCCCCCATGGCCCATTGCGCGGTCTTGCTCCAGCGGGATACGTTGCCCTTTTCATCCCAGATACGTACCTTCCAATAGCAACGGCTGAACGGCTGCAACTCCTTGCCATCATACTCCACCCTGATGTCCCGACCGTCACGGCGACCGCTGTCCCACAAATCGGGAGTGCCAGCTTCGAGCAATTCCCGGCTGCTTGCCACCATGACCTGCCAGCCACTTTGTGCAGCATCCCGCGTCTGGCTGTTCATCTGCCAGCTCAGCAACGGACGACGATTGTCTATCCCCAAAGGCGATGTCATATACTCGCAACGCAAATTGTCAGCAATGGCAGCATACGCCGACATAACCGTCAGGATGCTTGCCACAACCATTAGAATCCTTCTTGTAATCATATTCAGAGTGTTAACCATTCACCGTAAATCCATTTTCCACGCAAACCGGCTACAGAGTTTTCCCAATAGGCACTTTGCTTCCATAAAGTTGCAAAATTATAATTTCTTTCTCTTCCCGGTGTGGAAACTGGCAGAATATCTGCTACCTTTGTCAAAGAAGATCAACTATTCAAAAAACGAAGACCATGACAGAACCAAACAAATTGTTAAACATAAAAATCAAACTGATGAACAAAAGATCATTATTACTGTTTCTACACTGTATTCTGGCACTCACTCTGAACGCACAGAGCATCGAAAAGCTTCTGCTGGACGGATGGAGATTCCACAAAGGTGCTGCACAGGGAGCAGAACAGGCGACATTCGACGACTCGCAATGGCAGAAGGTGAGCGTCCCGCACGACTGGGCCATCGACGGACCCTTTGACAAGGAAATTGACAAACAGGTGGTGGCCATTGTGGAAAATGGCGAACAAAAGGCTACCGAAAAGACCGGCAGAAGCGGTTCCCTGCCCTGGATAGGAGAGGGATGGTATCGCACGACATTCGACATTCCAGAAGGTTATGCCAGCGGAGAACTGGTATTTGACGGAGCCATGGCAGAACCCCACGTATGGGTAGACGGCAAAGACGTGGGCTACTGGGCTTTCGGATACAACGTGTTCAGCCTGAAGCTGGGAGGCGAACTGATGAAGCCAGGAAGCCACACCCTGGCCGTTCATCTGCAAAACATTGAGGAATCGAGCCGATGGTATCCTGGGGCAGGCCTCTATCGCCCCGTGCGACTGGTGCTCCACAAGGAAGTGTACATCGACCGATGGGAAACCTTTGTCCGCACCACACGCCTAGACAATATCACACCAGACCACACCAAGGCCGAACGGGCAAGACTCACGGTAAGCTGTGCCGTGGAATCGCCCGCATACGACGGAAAACTGTCTGTCACATATACCCTGCTGGATGAAAACGGCAGACCTGCAGGACAGAGCAGGAAAACACTGTGGAAAAACTTCAAGCAGTCGGTCCAGACCATTGACGTGGACCAGGCTCTGCTGTGGAGTCCGGAGCATCCTGTCCTCTACACCCTTGTCACAGAGGTACACAAAGACAACAAGCTATGGGACAAGCAGGAGACCAAGGTGGGCATAAGGCTGGCCGAATACAACCAACAGGGATTCTTCCTCAACGGAGCCCAGCGCAAGTTCAAGGGCGTGTGTCTGCATCATGACATGGGGCCCACGGGTACCGCCTTCTACAAAGATGCCTTCCGTCGCCAGGTGCGCCTGCTCAAGGAGATGGGTTGCGATGCCATACGCACGTCGCACAACACACCCTGCCCCTGGCAGATGGACATCTGCGACGAGATGGGCATGATGGTGATGGCTGAGAGTTTCGACATGTGGAAAAGCCCCAAATGCAAGAACGGATATGCCCGTTTCTTCGACGAGACTGACACACAGAATGTGAATGCCGACGGCCAGAAATGGTATCTTCGCGACATCAGCAATCTGGTGCGTGCCAACCGCAACCATCCCTGCATTGTCATGTGGAGCATCGGCAACGAGGTGCCCGAGCAGGGCACTGCCGACGGACTCTATTACTCCACCATGATGCAGGACCTCATTCACCGCCTCGACGGCACACGGCCCTGCACACAAGGCATGAACAACGGCAGGTCGGCCATGGAGAACGGTATCTGGCAGACGATGGACATTCCCGGCTGGAACTATCATGTAATGGAATATCCTGCAGGCGAAAAAGCCTCGAAAAGCGGCATCATCGTGGGCAGCGAAACGGCCTCCACGGTATCGAGCCGAGGTGTGTACAAGTTCCCCGTAACAGAAGAGGTGCATACCATGTATCCCGACGGACAAGTGAGCAGCTATGACATGGTTGTATGCCACTGGAGCAATCTGCCCGATGACGACTGGGTGATGCAGGATCTCGATCCGAAGGTCATAGGTGAATTTGTGTGGACTGGCTTCGACTATCTGGGAGAGCCCACTCCATACGATGAATACTGGCCCTCGCGCAGCAGCTATTTCGGCATCTACGACCTGGCAGGACTGCCCAAGGACCGTGTGTGGCTCTACCGCACCCATTGGGC
>JBJECC010000073.1:0-14830 GCA_051870655.1 Parabacteroides sp.
ACATATCCACCAAACTTTTTCCGCACTTTTTTCAAAGAAAATTTGAAACATTTTTATATACCGTTGATTCCTTGTGGGTTACAAAAAAAAAAAATCAGGACCTCTTTTTCACCCGGATTTCCTTCCTACCTTATTATATTAGGGAACCGATTCCCCTTTCCGATGAAAGTACGGATACAGAACCCGTCCGTATCCCTTCCCCGGTCCGTACACAGGGCTTCCCTCTTCGTCCAGCCTTGGCTGGACGGACGTAGAAGATATCTTCAAGTGCCTTTGAACATAGCTTCGTGGACCGTCCAGCCTTGGCTGGACGAACAATGCAGCTCCTATCCACGAAAAGGACTACCGACTGATTTGGCAGGCGATTATATATTAATGTATATGCAAAACTTCGTTTTCAAAGCGAGAGAAGAATTTTGCTCTTCCATGAATAAACACTACTTTTGCAACTCACACTTAAAAACCATAAGACATGATGAAGCGGATATTTTTTGTAATGCTCTTTCTGATCGGATGCATGTACAGCATGCAGGCAGAAACGTATGTGTTTGCGACCTATAATATACGAAATGCCAATCAAGGCGACTCTCTGGCAGGTAACGGCTGGGGACAACGCTATCCTTATATTGTCCAACAGGTCCGGTTCTATGGATTTGATGTATTCGGTACCCAAGAGGGAAAATATCATCAGTTGCAAGACATGAAACAGTCCCTGCCAGGCTATGACTACATCGGTGTAGGTCGTGACGACGGCAAGCAGGCCGGTGAATATTCCGCTATTTTCTACAGGGCAGATAAGTTCGAGGTGTTGGATCATGGTGATTTCTGGCTTTCTACAGAAGAAAACTATCCCAACAAAGGCTGGGATGCTGTCTTACCCCGTATTTGCAGCTGGGGTAAGTTCCGAGACAAATCGACCGGTTTTACGTTCCTTTTTTACAATCTGCACATGGATCATGTCGGTGTACAGGCCCGTTCCGAAAGTGCCAAATTGATTTTAAAGAAAATCCAAGAATTTCCCGAAGGGATGCCCGCCGTACTGACCGGAGACTTCAATGTAGATCAGACCAATGAGTCGTATGCGTTGTTGGACAATTCCGGCATCATGCGCGATTCCTATCAAGTAGCCGAGTTCCGGTATGCCTCCAACGGCACGTTCAACGATTTCCATACGGACCGGAAGACCGAAAGCCGTATCGATCACCTGTTCCTGACTCCCAATTTCAAAGTAAAGAAATATGGCATTTTAACCGATACATATCGTGCGGAGACTCCGGCACCTACCGAGGCCGAACAGAGTGGCAATTTTCCGAAAGAGGTTTCCATCAAGCGATATGTAGCCCGCACACCGTCGGATCACTTCCCGGTGATGATTGTGGTAGAAACAGATAAATAACAGGGTACGATGAATTATCAGATAAAAGCACCTAAGCAGTGGGCTCCGTCGCTCATCCAGTTGCCGTCCTCGAAAAGCATCAGCAACCGGGCCTTGATTTTAAATGCATTAAGCAACAGCCCGTATGCCGTAGAAAACCAATCGGATTGTGATGATACCCGTTTGATGATCCAAGCGCTGAACACGGACGACCGGGACTTCAATGTGGGAGCAGCCGGCACGACCATGCGTTTTCTGACAGCCTTCCTCTCCAAACGACCCGGAGAATGGACCATCACAGGGACAGAACGGATGAAAAACCGCCCCATACAAGTATTGGTCGAGTCGTTGAACCAATTAGGAGCACACATTGAGTATCTGGAACGTGAAGGATTTCCCCCTTTGCGTATCAGTGGACGTCCACTGAAAGGAGGCGAAATCTCCTTGGCGGGGAATGTCAGTTCCCAATATATCTCAGCCATTCTGATGATTGCCCCCTTGACCCAGCAGGGCGTTACTTTGCACTTGGAGGGAGAAATCATCTCCAAGCCCTACATTCATCTGACGTTACATCTCATGGCCAGCTATGGTGTGAAAGCAACCTGGGAAGGCAACTGCATTCATGTGGCTCCACAAACCTATCAACCCATCCGTTTCGCGGTCGAATCGGATTGGAGTGCAGCCTCCTACTGGTATGAAATCATGGCGCTTTCCGATTGTCCTGAAATAGAGCTGAAAGGGCTCTTTGCCCACAGTGCACAAGGGGATTCGGCAGGAGCCCGGTTATTTGCCCAATTAGGGATCGGCACCACATTCACCGAACAAGGTGTCCGACTCTTCCGCAACGGCAACTGCTGCAAGCAATTGGAATACGATTTTGTTAATGAGCCGGATCTGGCACAAACATTTGTCGTGACCTGTACCCTGCTACACATCCCGTTCCGGTTCACCGGTCTGCAATCCCTCAAAATCAAAGAGACAGACCGTATGGAAGCATTGAAAAACGAATTGAGGAAACTGGGGTATCTTCTGGAAGATTCTTGCGACAGCATCTTGGCCTGGACAGGGAAACGATGTGATCCGGATCCTCATCCGATCATTGCCACTTACGAAGATCACCGGATGGCGATGGCTTTTGCTCCTGCTGCCTGTCTCCTGCCAGAGGGAGTCACCATCGCCTCTCCACAAGTCGTCAGCAAAAGTTATCCCCGTTATTGGGAAGATTTAAAACAAGTCGGATTTGAGATCGAATAGCCCATGCAGTTCATACTGATTATCATAGGAGTCCTGCTCCTCTTAGGATTGATTGCCGCCATTGCCGGTTACATACGGAACCGGAAGTTGCAGGCTATGTTGGAACGGGGAGAAATCGACAAGATCCCCGATCCACAAGAAATCCCTCAAGAATGTTGCGGCCAGCATGAAACGTGTGAACGGGACAGCCTATTGGCAGCCGTCAGCAAGGCTATAGAATATTATGACGATGAAGAACTGGACCGTTACAAAGGGATCGAATCGGATGCGTATGAAGAGGAGGCCGTGGATGAGTTCCGGGATGTCTTGTTCACCCTGCAAGAGGTGGAAGTGGCCGGGTGGTTGCGCAGTTTGCAGCTTCGAGGCATCAATCTTCCGGACGCACTCAAGGATGAAGCCTTCCTGATCGTGGGAGAACGGCGATTTACATAATAGGAAAGAGAGTATGGAGAATCTGTTAGGATATGCGTTTTTTCAACATGCGTTGTTGGGCAGTCTGTTGACCGCCATTGCCTGTGGCCTGGTAGGCACCTACATCGTGTCACGCCGGCTGGTGTTTATCAGCGGAGGCATCACACACGCTTCTTTTGGCGGATTGGGACTGGGTTTCTATTTAGGGCTCAATCCGATCCTGATGGCTCTGTTGTTTTCAGTCGTCTCGGCTTTCAGTGTGGAATGGGCCAGTAAACACCAATACCTGCGGGAGGATTCTGCCATTGCCAGTATATGGTCGTTAGGAATGGCCTTGGGTGTCATCTTTATTTTCCTCACCCCAGGCTATGCCCCTAATCTGTCCGCCTACCTGTTCGGTAACATTCTGACCATCTCGGCAGGCGATATTTACAGCATTGCCGCCCTGGTGTGCCTGCTACTTCTCTTCTACGGACTTTTCCTGCGTACCATTGTCTATGTCGCCTTTGACCGTGATTTCGCCATCACGCAACATCTGCCTGTACGGGCCGTTGAGTACGCCATGATGTTTTTCATTGCCGTCACCATTGTCCTTTCGATCCGGTTGGTCGGCATCATGCTGCTCATCAGCCTGCTGACCATTCCTCAGGCCACTGCCAACCTCTTCACGGCAGACTTCAAGAAGATTCTCGTCGGCAGTATCGGAATTGGATTTGCCGGCTGTGTGTCCGGATTGCTCCTCTCCTACTATCTGAATGTGCCGTCAGGTGCCTTCATCATTCTGGTACTGATCTTAATCTTTTTAGGGACAAAAGCAATAAAACAGTTTGCGGGTCGTTACTATTCGTAAGGCCTTAATGTGTGAGGTCTTGATAAGCATGAGAAAAGGATTTTACTACATCGGTATCTGTTTTGCCGCTTTCCTGCTTTGGTCGTGCAGCACGAAGAAGAATACGAAAGCGACCCGCTTCTATCATGCTTTCAACTCACGCTACAATATCTATTTCAACGGAAAGACCGCATTCGACGAAGCCCTGAAAGCCATGCAGGATGGTTATAAGGAAAACTATTCCGACCAGATTCTGATGTATCCGATCAGTGCCCAACCCAAAGACAAACAGACAACCGGAGGCGCATTCGACCGAGCCATTGAAAAGGGAAACAAAGCCATCAAACTCCATTCCATCAAAGCCAAACCACCCAAGAAGCCCGGCTGGCGAAACGATCCGAAACAGCGTGCCTGGCAAGAACAAGAGGAGTACAATCCTTTCCTGAAACATTGCTGGCTCTTGGTGGGGGAAGCTCAATTCTACAATGCAGACTTTCTACAGGCCTCTGCCACCTTTTCCTACATTGCCCGTCATTATGCAGGCGATGAAGAGGTCGTGGCAGAAGCCCGTTTGTGGCAGGCCCGCTCGTATGCCGAAATGGGATGGTTCTATGAAGCAGAAGATATTTTGGGGAAATTGAATACCAACGGTATTCCGAAGAAGAACCTCGATCAATATGCAGCGGTCTATGCGGATTACCTGATCAAGGAGAAACGTTTTGAAGAGGCTATCCCCTATTTGAAAAGTGCCATCAAGGCTGAGAAGAACGGCAAGCAGCGGGCACGCATGAAGTATCTGTTGGGACAGCTCTATGCCGGACAGGAATTGGACGGACTGGCCTATCAGGCGTTCCAACAGGTAATCCGGGCCAATCCGCCTTACGAGCTGGAGTTTGCGGCCCGCATCCGCCAGACCGAAGTGTTTGCCGGACGCGACTATCAGAAGGTGGTAAAGACCTTGAAGCGCATGGCCAAAAGCCAGAAGAACCAGGAATATCTGGATCAGGTCTATTATGCCCTGGGGAATGTGTACCTCAGCCGGGAAGATACGACCAACGCCATTACCTACTATCAATTGGGTATTGACTCCAGCAAGCAGAATGGCATGGACAAGGCCATCTGCCAAATCAAGCTGGGAGATCTCTATTTCCAGATGCGTGATTACATCCACGCGCAACCCTGTTTCAGCGGTGCGTTGGCCGGTATTCAAAAGGAGTACAAGGATTACCCGCGCGTGTCGAAGCTCTCGGCCGTACTGGACGAACTGGTGGTTCATGCGGAGGCGGTACAGCAACAAGACAGTCTGCAAGCGCTGGCCAAAATGCCGGAAGCGGAACGGTTGGCGATCATTGACAAGGCGATTGCCGACTTGATCAAACAAGAGGAAGAGGAGAAACGACAAGCCGAAAAAGAGGCCTATTTAGCGGATCAGGAGGCTAAAGGAACAGGCATTGACCGTCCGGGAACCGAAACGAATGCGTTGGTCATCCCGACCGGAGGTGATGGATCGACCTTCTACTTCTACAATGCACAGACCGTGGCACAAGGAAAGACACAGTTCCAAAAGAAATGGGGACGACGCAAGCTGGAAGACAACTGGCGCCGGAAAAAGAAAGAGCTCACCACCTTCAATGAGCCTTCAGAGACAGGCGGAACAGAGGGACAGGAACCGGAAATGGCACTGGGAGCAGACGGTCAGCCCTTGCCAACAGATTCGCTGGAAGCCGGTATGGAACCAGTGGCCGCCGATGATCCGCACCAACGGGAATATTACCTGCAACAATTACCGTTTACACAAGAGGATATTGATGCTTCCAATGTGATTATCATCGACGGTCTGTTCAACATGGCCATGATCTATAAGGACAAACTGGAAGATCTGCCGCTCTCCATTGAAGCGTTTGAAGACCTGGAACGTCGTTTCCCGGAGAACGAACATTTGTTGGAAAGTTATTATCAAGTCTATTTGCTGGCGTTGCGGACCCATGACGAGGCGTTGGCGGCCGAATACAAGAACAAGCTGATCAGTAAATTTGCCGACAGCGACTATGCAGTGGCCATTGCCGATCCGGATTATGAATACAACATGCGAATGATGGATGCCGTACAGGATTCCATCTACGAACAGACCTATACGGCCTATTTGGCGGATGACACGACAGTGGTACGCCGTAACTATCAACAAGTCACCGAAAAATATCCTCTGGCCAGTCTGTTGCCCAAATTCATGTTCCTGGAGGCATTGACCTACGTACAGGCCGGTGATCCGGAGGGATTCAAGGCAGCACTGAAAGCCTTGCTGGAGAAATACCCCAAAGCGGATGTCAGCGAATTGGCAGGTGAGATGCTGAAGGGTGTCTTGCGCGGACGCACGTTGGTGCAAGGTGGTGTACGTGGCATGAGCTGGGACCTGCGTTTCGGTGTGGGTGAAGACGGCACATTGTCTGCGGCCGACTCGGCACGGGTCTTTACAGACGAGCCCAATACCCCCTATCAGATGTTGTTGCTCTACCCGACCGGCAGTGTGGACAAGAACCAACTGCTGTTCGCTGTGGCAGCCTACAACTTTGCCAATTTCATGGTGAAGGAGTTTGACCTGACGTTTGTCACAGCCGGTCCGATCGAGATGTTGCAGATCAGCGGATTCGTCAATTTCGATGAGATCATACATTATTATAAGATGATCTATGGAGCCGACGGCTATGCATCGGCACTGGACAAGGCGATTTCGGTATTGCCCATCTCCAACGATAACTACGAGACATTAATGCATGGCAAGACATTGGATGAATACATCTCCTTTTTCTCCGAGCATTTCGGCGAACTGGCTCCTGAATGGGTAGCCCGTTGGCAGGCACGTATGGAAGAGGCCGAAGAGCCTCAACCGGAAGATGAGGGAGAAACAGAGGAGACTGAAACCGAAAAGGCCGAACAGAGCGAAGAGCTCATCAAAACGGAACAACCATTGGAACAGCAGCCCGAAGAACAGCCGGAACAACAACCCGAAGTGGCTGCAACCGATACATTGACGGTACGGAAAGACCGGGTCATTCCTTCTGAGGTGATTGAAGGACTGAAACAGGACAGCGTGCCGACCGTTGAGATACCGACAGAAGATGAAGGATTGACACTGAAGGAGATCCAAGCCATCCGCAAACAACAGGCGGAAGCAGAAGAGGCACGGAAAGAGGAAGCACGGAAGGCATTCGAAGAGCAACAGAAGGCAGACAAGGCCCTGCAACAGCAGAAAGCCGAAGAACAGGAAGCGCAACGCAAGCAACAGGCAGAAGAGGAAAAGGCATTGTTGCAGGCCAAAGCAGATCGGGAGAAACAGCTCGAACTGGACCGCAAGACAAAACTGAAACAGGCGGAAGCAGACCGGAAAGCGAAGATGAAGGCACGTGAACAACTTCGGAAAGAGAAGGAAAAGGCTTACAAGGAGCGCCTGAAACAGAAGGAGAAGGAGCGCAAAGCCAAAGAAAAGGCCTACAAAGAGAAACTGAAAGAAAAGGAGAAAGCCCGCAAAGAGGCTCTCAAACAGAAAGAGGCGGCTGCCCGTGCCCGGAAATAGCCGCCCCTTCTGGGATATTAAATGAGTAAAACCGATCCGATTAGAGAGTAGGATAACGTTTGGATGCCGTCTCAATGCAACGGAGTACATCCTCTTTCGTCCCTTTGAAAGGACCGCTATGTTCAATCTTCAAAGTGGACATGGCAGCTGCAAAACAACCGGCCTCTTCGATGGAAGCCCCTTTGCTGCGTTGATAGAGATAACCTGTCATATAGGTATCGCCACAGCCCGTTGCATCCACCACCTCCTTAGGCTGGTAGGCCGGAATCGGGTGGAATGTCGTTCCGTCATACACGACAGAGCCCATATCGCCGAATGTCAGCAATACCTCCTTGACACCCCAATCATGCAAAATCTGTCCTGCCGTCCGGGCATCAGCCGATCCGGTCAGCACCTCCATCTCATGTTCGTTCGCCTTCAGGAAATGGACATACTGCAACACCTCCCTCTTTTCCGGCCAATCCACAGCAAAGACATTCGTATCGCGGACCTCACGCAAATAACCTTGCGAATCCGCAGAAACCAACCCCTTACCGGAAAGATATTTGACTACGTCCAACGAGAAATCATCCGCCAACAGACTGCCCAAATGGAAAATCTTGGCCTCCACCTCCTGCAACGCCTCTACGGTAAAAGGATCGGCCTTGGCCAACACCCGTTGAGTCCGGTTATTCTGATTCTCTCCATAAATATTCTCGAAATAGACCGAATAACGGCTTGGCATTGTAGATACCTGAATACCCTCCCGGCGTAACTCATCGACGACAGACATCTCGGATGCGCCGACAGCTGTCACCAACGCATAATCAATATCCGTGAATTGTTTAATGGCGTGCGAAAAGTAGAACGAAGTTCCCCCTGGCATGTGCACCGTCTTTTTGGGCGTGACAATCTTGTCGAGTGTGATGTGCCCTACACAACAAAGTTCATGCATAAGTCGAAAAATTGTTTTTTCAGTTCATATTTTAATAGGGAACAAAGGTAGGGAAAATATTTAAATCTATTTACATACACAGGAGTTTCATGTTTTTTCCCTACATTTGCCATCCGAATAAATACAGGCTTATATGGAACATCCATTGTACATTTACAACACACTTACAAGAAGAAAGGAACCTTTTGTTCCCTTGCACGCACCGCACGTCGGGATGTATGTCTGTGGCCCCACAGTGTATGGAGACGCCCATCTGGGACATGCCCGTCCGGCTATTACGTTTGACTTGTTATTCCGTTATCTGACACATTTAGGATATAAAGTACGTTACGTTCGCAATATCACCGATGTAGGCCATCTGGAACATGATGCCGACGACGGTGAAGACAAAATCGCCAAGAAGGCCCGCCTCGAGCAGTTAGAGCCGATGGAGGTGGTACAGTACTACCTGAACCGCTACCATCATGCGATGGAGGCTTTGAACGTTCTGCCGCCCAGCATCGAACCGCATGCCAGCGGACACATCATCGAACAGATCGCCCTGGTCAAGAAGATTCTGGACAACGGATATGCCTATGTCAGCGAAGGTTCGGTTTACTTCGACGTGGAAAAATACAACAAGACACATAACTACGGTGTATTGTCCGGCCGTAACATCAACGATATGCTGAACACCACCCGTTCACTCGACGGACAGGAGGAGAAGCACAATCCGATCGACTTTGCGTTGTGGAAATGTGCCCAACCGGAACACATCATGCGCTGGCCCTCTCCGTGGAGTGACGGTTTCCCCGGCTGGCACTGTGAATGTACGGCCATGGGCAAGAAGTATTTGGGTGATCACTTCGACATTCATGGCGGTGGTATGGACTTGATCTTCCCGCACCACGAATGTGAGATCGCGCAGGCTGTGGCTTCGCAAGGCGACGATATGGTCCACTATTGGATGCACAACAACATGATCACCATCAACGGACAGAAGATGGGCAAGTCGTTGGGCAACTTCATCACACTGGACCAGTTCTTCAAGGGCGACCATCCGATGTTGAGCCAGGCCTATTCCGCCATGACCATCCGTTTCTTTATCTTGCAGGCACACTATCGCAGTACCGTCGATTTCAGTAACGATGCGTTGCAGGCCGCCCAGAAGGGATTCGAGCGTCTGATGGATGCCTATCATCACCTGATGAAGCTGAAACCGGCAGCCGCTTCGACTGTAGATGTCAAAGGGTTGCGTGAGAAATGTTACGAAGCGTTGAACGACGACCTGGCCTCTCCGATGGTCATCTCACACCTGTTTGATGCCTCTCGTGCCATCAATTCTGTCAAAGACGGAAAGGCGACCTTGTCGGCAGAAGACTTGAAAGAGCTGCAAGAGACCTTCCAGACCTTCATGTTCGATATTTTAGGATTGAAAGACGAGGCTTCGGCCGCAGGCAGCAGCTATGAAGCCTTCGGTAAAGCGGTGGATCTGCTGTTATCCATTCGCCAACAGGCGAAAGCCAACAAGGATTGGGCCACTTCCGACAAGATCCGCAATGAGCTTACCGCTCTCGGCTTCGAGATCAAGGATACAAAAGAGGGGGCTGAATGGAAACTCTCTTAATGACTGTATGCAAATGACGATCCAAGAATTTCTTCAAGGAGATCAATTTGCCTTATTGGCTGGCGTAGAATTGCTCACGGTGGGCAATGGCTACGCCAAAGCCAGTATGGAGGTTCAAAGCAAGCACCTCAACGGAGGCGGTATCTGCCAAGGCGGTGCCCTGTTTACCTTGGCCGACCTGGCCTTTGCCGCAGCCACCAACAGCCATGCACGGCTCACCTTCTCCATCGACTCCTCCATTCATTTCTTCCGTCCGGTGTCGGAAGGACGTATCTACGCGGAAGCGCATGAATTGTTCAGCCATAAACGGCTGGCTCATTGCGACGTACACATCACTAACGAGGCCGGTGATCTCATCGCCACATTCCAGGCTACCGGCTACCGGAAAGATACCCCGTTGCCTTTCGATCCGATTGAAGAATAAAAATCAGGGAAGTTCAATCCGGCAGGTCAACGGTTCCCGCAACCCGTGGCTCTCTTTGTAATAGACCTCAGCCGCTCCGATTTTCAGCTTGGCACGTATTTTGACCGGGATGTGATTCGCATCATCCCCAATCCACACCTCAGCCGCCGCTTTGCTTTGGGTGAACGCTTCGTCAAATATATCAATGTAAAAATGACGGGTCCGGTATTTCACCTCTCCCCGCTCCACAATCTGCTGTCCCGTATAACGGAAACTGGCATGCACCACATCCCGTCCGATGGCAATGCGGAAAGGGAATTCCGCCCCCGGGGAGAAGGTACTCCAGTCCAGTGTACGCAGGTGCATCGTAGCCCCCAACATATCGAACAGACAGGCTTGTGCTGTCAGGAGTGTATCAATCTTGGTTCTCGTCAATGTATACCGATGGGAATGGGCCCGGACCGAGTCGCCGAAATAGGAGAAGCGCAGATCATCTACCAGATAATAGTCCTTCTCGTCGCTGTGCTTGGTACTGAACAGCAGACAGCCCGACGGCCTTGCATAATAGCAGTCCAACGTGTCGCGCATCGAATAGATCTTCTCAAACATGCCGGTGGTCTGAAACAGCATCCGATACCGCCATGCCGCAGTCCCCTCAAACGAAGCCCTCTCCACGGAAAGGGAGGCGGAACCGGCCCGCGGCATCAAAAGGCCCCACTTGAAATAGAGATCATAATCGACCCGTTCTCCGGCATGGAGCCTAAGCCGGGCATCGTCACACTGTGCCCCCACCTCCTGCGGGAAGAGGAGACAACAACAGCAGAGACAGCACCATTTACAGGCCCAATCCACCCAAGCCCCCCATGGCACTGCGCGATGAGGAAGTCGATCGATTATTGCTTTCATCTTTATAATTCCGTTTCTTTTTCGTCAGTTCTTTCGGTTTGTTCTTTGTGATCTCCAACGGCTTCTGCCGTTCGATAGGAGTCGCATATACCTCCCAGGTCTCTTCCACCTGCCAGTTCTGCTTGATGTCGAATGCCTTGGGGCAGTAGTACAGAGGTTCGGGCTGTTGAAGCCCCTCATACTGTCCGGTGTCCCAACGGTCGTTTCCATTCCGGTCAATCACCATACGGGCAAAATATTTACCGGGTTTCAGGTCCATGAAGAGGGCACCTCCCTCTTTGACCCGCGCCTGCCGTACCGGCTGGTCCGATCCGTTCAGCAGTTGTACAAAGGCTGTCGAGTCCGCTCCGGGGAGATTGATGTAGAGATGCCCATACTGATCTTCCGCCTTGATCTTAAAGTCACAGGTCGCCTGATCGTTCCATTTGCCATAGATACTGAATATCGTGGCGGAATCCACCTCCAGATGATACACCTCTCCATATTGCCAGGGCCGGCTGATGATGTAGCGCAGGGAGTTGATGGTATCCTGCCGGAAATCGAAATCGACTGCCTGCCACACAGAATCCACCTGCCGGTTCAGATAGATCAGCTCCTTGGGCAGCTCCACCACCGGTTCCGAGAAGGTGACAAAAAGCGTATCAAACAGATCCATCGTACTGCTGGTGCTGACACTCAGGCCCAGCCAGTCAATCGGTTCCGGCTCATCTTTCTTCCGTTTCGGCTTTTTAGCGGCCGGTTGCCGTTTGGTGATCAGTCTCAAGGTATCGGTCTGCGGTTGCAGCCGGTTGAGCGAATCACTTTTCAGATAGGAAATGGCGACCTGCAACGTATCCTGCCGATAGACCAAAGAATCCATCAGCCAATAATTCAACGTGCGTCCCTCTTCGGCACTTTGCAGGAAATACCAGGCACTGTCGTGTGGCGTGAAGTTCAACGGCTCCAACATGGGTAATGTGTCGGGTATGGCATTGAACCGCACCGTGAAGCGATGTGCCTCCGGACGTTCAGGGCGCAACATGTACTGCCGTTCAAATTTCTCCTTGAACAGACGCATCACGATGTTGTCCGGAAAGAAATGCGTGTAAGGGACGGTCCGGATGGTGTCGATGGTCAGGGAGTCTTTCCAAAGCGTATCCTCACGCGAGGTCAGCTCGAAGGTCGGGACAATCAACGAATCGTGAAACGCGATGGCCTCCCCCGGCTGGTCAAACTTATAGTCCCGGTTCATGTCGTCCAACGCAAACAGGCGATAGGTGCCGGGGGCCAGATTGCGGATCACGAAACGCCCCCTATCATTCGTGCGCGAGGTGCGGGTAAAAGGCATGGAGACAAAAGCCGAATCCTCCAGCTCCGTATGGACACCGATCGTAATGCCCGGCATGGGCTCCAAGTCCTCCGCATTCAGAAGCGTACCGGCAATCTCCAACGTGTCGATCACATCACCGGTCGAAAAGGCAAAGGTAAAATTCTCATACACATTCTTCTCGTTGTTGTCGGCAATGGAATTGGTGAAGTCAATCGTATAGGTGGTGTTCTCCCGCAACGTATCCACCAGCTCCACAATCGCCTTTCGTCCGGAAGAGCGGATCACCGGCAACTCCCGTTGTGGCGGTGTGATGATCACCTGTTCGGAAGGCTTCTCAATCTGTATCAGTTCATCGAAGAGGATCTCGATCTTTTTTCCCTTGTAATTTGTCTGATTGGGTAAAGGCGTGCTGCCGACAAATTTCGGCGGCAACTCGTCATACGGTCCTCCGTTGGGCGATCCGATGTTGGCACAGGCGGCCAACAGCCACAACAGCCCCAGAAGCGCTCCGGTCGGGCCAATTTTTAGATATTTCACGTTCATCTGACTCATAATTCAATGAAAGGGCAAATTTAAACAATTCTTTTTTCTACTTTTGCGATATACAAATAAATATAGGAATCCGAACATGAAAGACATGGACAGAAGAACAGCCATCAAAACCCTCGTCGCAGGCGGTGCCCTGCTGTCAGCAGGGAATCTGAAAGCCGATCCGGCCCGCTCGGAAGTGGCACAAGCATTGAAAGGAAACATCCACCACTCGGTGAGCAAATGGTGTTTCGGAAGTTATTCATTGGATGATTTTTGTGAGATCTGCAAACGGATCGGCATCGAATCGGTCGAACTGCTGGATCCCCAAGACTGGCCCATCGTGCAGAAGCATGGACTGACCGTAGCGATGTGTCAAGGTGCCGGACTGGGCATTGACAAAGGCTTCAACGACCCGAAGCTCCACGACGAACTGGTAGCCAGCTACGAAAAGGTGATCCCGATGGTGGCCGAAGCCGGCCTGACCAATCTGATCTGCTTCTCCGGCCGTCGCAACGGGCTGACAGACCTGCAAGGGTGGGAAAACTGTGAGAAGGGACTCAAACGGTTGATCCCGTTGGCTGAGAAACATCATGTAGTCCTGACCATGGAGCTGCTCAACAGCGTGGGCCACAAGGATTACCAGTGCGACCATACGATTTGGGGCGTGGAACTCTGCCGCCGGATCGGTTCACCGAACTTCAAACTGCTCTATGACATCTATCACATGCAGATCATGGAGGGGAATATCATCGAGAATATCCGTAAATATCATGAATACTTCTCCCACATCCACACAGGCGGTTGCCCCGGACGTGCCGAGATCGACGAGACACAGGAGCTGAACTATCCGGCTATCATGAAGGCGATTGTGGAGTGTGGTTACAAGGGCTTTGTAGGCCAGGAGTTTGTACCGAAACAGGAAGACAAGATCGCCTCTTTGGAGAAGTGTATCCGTATTTGCGACGTGTAATGAACTGATTGGATAACTTGATAAAACGAATTGGTATGAAACGATTGACACAAATCATCGGATGCTTGGCTGTCGCCTGCCTGTTGCTGAGCGGCTGCACAGCATCGACGGGACCGGACAAGGTGCTCCGTCACGTAGTGATGTTCGGTTTTAATGAAGAGCTGACAGACCAGCAAGTGAAAGAGATCGAAGATGCTTTCTGTGCCTTGCCTTCCCAGATTGAAGAGATCAAAGGGTTTGAATGGGGTACTGACTGTAGTCCCGAAGGACTCCAGAAGGGGCTGACTCACTGCTTCTTCCTGACCTTCCATTCCGATAAGGACCGTGACACCTATCTGGTTCATCCGGCTCACAAAGCCTTCGGCCAGCTGATCAACGGCAAAGTGGCCGCTGTCACCGTCCTCGACTACTGGACCAAGTAAGAGAATGAATTACAGTATGATTTCCGAAAGCCCTTCCTGTTGTTGCGGGAAGGGCTTTTCCTTTTCACTCCTCCAGGAAGAAAAAGTTCACGATACGCCACAAAAAATCCGTTCAAAAATTTTGAACGCACATCCCAAACAGCGGAACGGATGTTCAAAACTTCTGAACGGGCATTCAATGGTTTTGAACGGAAATTAGATCCCGTATGCGTATCTTTTTCTTGCCGACTCCACCCCTTTTTCTATTTACTCCTACCTAAAATCCGCAAGCAATCTCAATGGCAATCTCAATTGCAGTAAAGAGCTTGA
>JBJECC010000074.1:0-2766 GCA_051870655.1 Parabacteroides sp.
AGTATCCGCATGGATGCAACCGCGACTGCCGATCCGGCTGAACCGGTAGCGGAAAAAGCGGCGGAAACAACAGAATCGGCAGAGGCAACCGCCAGTGAACAAGTGGTCATTGAGCCCGTTGCACTTCCGGCAACTACGCCTGCTAAAAGTGGTACGCTGACGGATAATCCCTCTTTGTGGACACCGGTCATCGAGCAGTTGAAAGCCTTCGGCGACTCGACCGTTTCAGCCGCTGACACCTCCTGGCTCTTTATTTTCTTTGCCGGTTTCCTGGGCGGACTCATTGCGCTGCTGACACCCTGTGTCTGGCCGATGATCCCCATGACAGTCAGCTTCTTCCTGAAACGTACGAAAGACCGTCAGAAAGCGATCCGCGATGCTGTCACCTATGGCTTGTCCATCATCGTGATCTATTTAGTCATGGGTCTGCTGATCACCGGCATATTCGGTGCCAGTGCCTTGAACAACCTCTCGACCAATGCGATCTTCAACATCATCTTCTTCCTGTTGCTGGTGTTGTTCGCCGTCTCCTTCCTGGGGGCCTTTGAGTTGGTATTGCCCTCTTCCTGGACCAACAAGATGGATGCGAAGGCCGATTCTACCACCGGTCTGTTGAGCATTTTCTTCATGTCGTTCACCTTGGTTCTGGTCTCCTTCTCCTGCACAGGTCCGATCATCGGTACCCTGCTGGTGCAGGCCGCTTCCATGGGCACGGCCATCGGCCCGGCCATCGGTATGTTCGGCTTTGCGTTGGCACTCTCCATTCCCTTCTCCCTGTTCGCCATCTTCCCCAATCTGTTGCAGAATATGCCGAAGTCGGGTGGTTGGTTGAACTCTGTGAAAGTCGTGTTGGGCTTCTTGGAGTTGGCTTTGGCCCTGAAGTTCCTGTCCGTAGCCGACCTGGCGTATGGCTGGCGTCTGCTTGACCGGGAAACCTTCATCGTCCTGTGGATTGTCATCTTCTGTATGTTGGGCGCTTACCTGTTGGGTAAAATCAAATTCAGCCACGACAGCGATCTGCCCTATGTCTCCGTGCCCCGTCTCTTCCTGTCCATCATCTCGTTTGCCTTCGCCATCTACATGGTGCCGGGCTTGTGGGGTGCACCGCTGAAGGCAATCAGTGCCTTTGCACCTCCTTTGAACACACAAGATTTCAATCTGTACGAGAGTGAGGTCCATGCGGCCTTCGACGATTACGAAGCCGGTATGGCGTATGCCAAGAAGGTAGGCAAGCCTGTGATCATCGACTTCTCCGGATATGGCTGTGTCAACTGCCGCAAGATGGAGGCCTCTGTCTGGACCGATCCGAAAGTGAAGCAGATTCTGGAGCAGGATTATGTGCTGATCACATTGATTGTTGATGACAAGACCAACCTGCCGGCTCCCATCGAGATCGAAGAGAATGGCAAGGTGCGCAAGCTGAAAACCGTCGGTGACAAATGGAGTTATTTGCAGCGCAGCAAGTTCGGGGCCAATGCCCAGCCGTTCTACATTCTGCTGGATGGTGACGGACTGCCCTTGGCTCCTTCATATGCCTTCGATGAGGATGTATCGAAATACATCCAATTCCTGAACGGTGGATTGAAACAATATCAAAACAGATAAACAGTGTAAACCATGTAGGAAAGGGGCAACCGAGGTTGCTCCTTTCTTCTTTATCACAAATAGAATATGAGTACAAAGCAAGAGAAAATGGAGGCCTTTGGCCGTCTGCTGGACATCATGGACGAGTTACGTGTCAAGTGTCCGTGGGACCGGAAACAGACCAACGAGTCGTTACGGACCAATACGATTGAAGAGACGTATGAACTGTGTGACGCCATCATGAAGCAGGATGACGAGAACATCAAGAAAGAATTGGGCGATCTGCTGTTGCATGTGGTGTTCTATGCCAAGATCGGCGAAGAGAAAGATGCCTTCGACATCAAGAAGGTGTGTGATGCCCTGTGCGACAAGCTGATCTACCGCCATCCGCATGTATTCGGCGAGACCCAAGCCGACACGACCCAGAAGGTGGAACAGAACTGGGAACAATTGAAACTGAAGGAAAAGGGTGGCAACAAGACTGTATTGGAAGGTGTACCCGCCTCTCTGCCATCCATCGTAAAGGCCCACCGCATCCAGGATAAAGTACGCAACGTCGGTTTCGACTGGGAACAGCGTGAACAGGTGTGGGATAAGGTACAGGAGGAGTTCAATGAATTGAAAGTCGAGATCGATCGGATGGATCCGGACCAGATGGAAGCAGAGTTCGGTGATCTGTTCTTCAGCCTGATCAATGCCGCCCGCCTGTACAAGATCAATCCTGACAATGCACTGGAACGCACCAACCAGAAGTTCATCCGTCGTTTCAACTATCTGGAGCAACAGACTATTGCAAAAGGAAAATCCTTAAAAGAGATGACTTTAGAGGAGATGGATCACTACTGGAACGAAGCGAAAGCGAAAGGATTATAAAAAACAAAGGGGAACCGACATCACGTCGCCACCCCTCCCTTAACTTAAACGCCAAAACTAAATCTAAACAAAAAACACAAATAATGATAATGTCTTATACCTTTATACTGTTAATCAGTTATTTCTCATTTCTTTCACTCTTCCGCCAATAACTCCGCATAAACTTCGATTCGGCCTCATCCAATCGATAGAGTTTCTTTGGAGAAAGAATCTGTTTGAAACGCTCATAGTAGGCTTTCTTTAATTCAGCCTCCTGAATATACGCATCCAAACTACTATGGATGGCTTGCGTGTATTCCGCATCGGCAA
>JBJECC010000075.1:0-2739 GCA_051870655.1 Parabacteroides sp.
CGTCGTCTTTAAATAAATGAACATTATAAATTTCATAAACTCTCTGTTTGTCCACGGAACACACAGCCTGGGCCGTGTATTCCGTGGAGATTATAGGTCACCGCTACCTACCGGTTGGGTTTACCTTCTATTAAAGGTAGCCCGAATCCTCGTTACCGGCATCCTCTTCACCGGGGTTTTCAGGAGTTGGATTCGAAGAGGCATCCTCCTTGCTAAGATGAGTCAGATCGATACTTTCCGCCTGGTTCTTTTGGGCCTTCAAGGCAATGGCCTGCAAGGCACGGCTGGTGACAGGATTAAACGTCGCCTTGCTGATCATGTTCTCAAAGTCGCGACCCGGTGCAAAGACAAGATTCACAGCCTTGATATTGGCTGCTGTAAAAGACTTCAAGTCATTCGCACTTTCGCAATTCAGCGAGGCGTAAAAGCATCCCAGTTCGCCCAAATAGACCTTGTTGCCGTTCAGCACTTGTTCTACGATACAGTTGCACACATCACTCACCACGCCCTTGATCGTACCACGGGAGAACACTCCGTTGTGGTCAGAGAGATGTTGTACAAAGCGGTCACCATCCCAGATTTCACGAATTTGGTTTCTTGCATACGCCCTTTCTCCGGCTTCCGGTTTGAGGTGGTTTTTCTGCATATACACAGAATAGTCAATCATTGTGTTGCCCATTGTCGGTATGGGACTTGGTATTTACAGGAATTGACTCCCTGCCCGACCCGATTAAACAAAATACAGAGTCCGTTTCGGTTTCTCTGATGCAAAGCTACTATGCGGGAAATGCGAAGTCAATTCTATGGATAAGCGTTGATAAGCCGTTGACTTTCTATTGACAGATCATGGATTAATATCTTATTTTCCAGTATGGGTGATATAGTCTTTCATATATACGGAGGTACACAACAGGTGAATCCTTCCGCTACCTCCGCAGTCCAGAATTTTTACGGAGACCAGTTTGCCAAGGAGATGTTGAGGGAAGAGTCAATGAGTCATCTTGATCTCTCTCCGGAAGCCCGGCAATTCAGCTTATATATTAATAAGGTAGAGGAAATGCCCCGTTACTTGTCTCTGCTTGCTTCCTGCGAGTCTGCAACCGATTTAGCCCAGGCGGTCATCGCACTGATGGAAGAGAATCCAAGAATAAACAGGGAAGAAGTGGTCAAGAAGCGTTTCATAGAACGCCTTCTGCCTTTAGTACCCCAAGTAGCCTTGAGTGAAAAGGGAAACAGTGTGGACAACATACGTGCCCGTATCAATGATGCGTTGGCGAAACATCCCAAAAAAAGAACATAAGTTTATAGGCCATCACACTTATGTTAAATGTGCTTTTAACATAAGTGACTTGCTTATAGAACTTATGTTTCCTTACTGATCCACTTACATGAAATCACAGATTGAGATTTACGAGGGCAGGCAGCAGATCAATCCTGCTGCTCAGACAGCCATCCAAAACAACTACTTTGGTGGTGTAGGGGGTGTGACATCCTGTTCCCCTAAGACTGTTATTATCCTCGGTGCCGGAACCGATGTGGCCATAGGCATGCCCGCCACTTCGCGGCTCATCCCCGGTATCGTGGATTGGTTGGAGACCGATGAGGGGAAGGCCATTGACGAGGCATTGCGCAAGCAGCTCAAACGTCTTACGTTCCGTTTCGACAAGTTTGTGGAGGATGCCATCGACCGTCTGGCCAAGGATCTCGACCGGGAGCGGGAGACGATCTGCTGTCATGTCCGCAAAGAACTGGAACACAACAGCCATCTCAATGATGACCAACGCAAGATGGGCAATCTGATCGTCCGTATTTTCCAGAAGATTACGGATGTGAAGAAGGGAGCCGCCATTGATGAGGAAACGGAGAACCTGATTCGTGAGGTCATAGGGCTTGAACCGGCCGAATCGACCATCATCGACTTCTCACGTCTCAACTACACCGCGACTTTCAAGGACATCATTGTCCATATCCTGCGGATGAGCCTCCATGAGTCCGATCACCCCATCCTGCGTCATGTCTATCGTAACCTGCTTGATATAGAGCAGCTGTTAGCCCAATACTTCTATGGCTTTTTCACAAACAGGCCGGGGAAGATCAAGACCTACCTCTACATCGCCTGGATGTTGTGGGGGTATCTGGTCCATCGGGAGCAGGAGCTCGGTTCTCTCAGCTCTCAACTGATTTACCGCCAGCTGGCAGGAAGGGAAGATATACAGGTGGTGACGTTCAACTATACCACCTTCGCTGCTCAAGTCTCACCGACGGCCCTCTATTTCAATGGGAATCTGACGGACTATGTGGATATTGAGAACAAGAACGACCTGCAGGTAGAGGACATTTACACCCTCGACCTTGTGGAGTTCTTCCGGCATCGGTTACCCCAAGAGTTGAGTCTGGAAGGTGACCGTGTCGCCATCCCTATCCCCTCATTCATGCCACCGTTGAAGTTGAAACCCGTCATTTCCGACCGTTATATCACCGTGTGGTATCGCACCTCTGAGGCGATCCGTCAGGCAGACCGCATCCTGATTCTGGGTCATAGCATTCATACCGCCGAAAGTTTCTTCTGCGATATGGTACGCAATAACCGCCAGGCGGAGATCACGATTATCAACCAGGATATGGACACCGTCTGCCGCAACCTCTGTGCCACGCTCCAGTTGTCTGTGAGCCGCTACACGACTTTGACGGTTCACGATCACCCTGCCCGTAAATATGACAACCGCATCACCGTGGTAC
>JBJECC010000076.1:0-14664 GCA_051870655.1 Parabacteroides sp.
ATTGTCTTTCCATCTTATACCCACTTCATTTACACCAACCGTTCCGAATAGCTATTGGACTTTGATTTGTTTGGCAATCTCATCCACGGTTATATGCCTTATATGAAGTTTCTGTTCGTTGGGTCAGATATTTGCCGCCAGCTTCCTTCAGATTCCACTTCGCAATGGACACCCTTGCCTTTGGCTATAGCCTTCCCGCTATTAGCGGTGGCTTCGGGACTTGCACCCGTTAGACAATGCTCGTGCCGAGCGTACTGAAAAAAGTCCGAGGATTCTGCAGATTTCCTCGGACTTTCTTTTTATCTGATTTGCACAGCTCAGATCTTTTCCAGCACAGCCGTGATAAAACGCCAGGTGTTTTCCACCGAAGCGATGCAGACCCGTTCATCCGGTGAATGCGGATGCTCCAGATCGGGACCGATCGAGATCATATCCATCTGGGGATAGGCCCCTTGGATAATGCCACACTCCAGCCCGGCGTGCATCACCTCCACAGCCGGCTCTTTGCCGAACAGCTGCTGATAGGTCTCCTTCATCACCCCTAACACCGGAGAATTGATGTTGGGCTGCCATCCGTTGTAGCCATCCGGCTGCTCCACCTTCGCTCCGGCCATGGAGAAGATGCTCTCTAAGCTGGAACAAACTGCCTCCTTGCGTGACTCCGACGAACTGCGCACCAGAATCTTGATCTCAATCAGTTCATCCGAAGTCTTGACAATCGAAAGATTGGAAGAGGATTCCACCGTACCCGGGAAATCGTGCAACATGCTGATCACCCCATTCTGACATCCCTCGATCGCATTGATCAGGTCATCCTGGATCTCTTCCGGGATCAAGGTCTTCGGCAACTCAGTCATCTCCACCTCAAAACGGATCCCCGATTCAATGCCGGCATATTCTGCCTGATACATCTCCTGATAGTCAGAGACCAGTTCCCACAACGCCTCTACATTGTCGCCCGGAATCGTCACCACAGCCCAAGCCTCACGCGGAATGGCATTCCGCATGTTACCGCCTTCCACAGCTGACAAGCGTGCACCATAGTCGCAAACCGCCTCTTTCAGGAAACGGAACATCAGCTTATTGGCATTGGCACGGCCCAAATGGATATCGACACCGGAATGGCCTCCTTTCAATCCCGAAAGCGTGATCTTCACCGCCACATCACCCTGCGGCACATAGGTATCTTCCTTAAACTGGAACGAGATGTTCAGGTCGGCTCCTCCGGCACAACCCACGAACAATTCCCCCTCCTTCTCTGAATCACAATTCAACAGAATCTCCCCTTGCAGGAAATTGGGTTTCAATCCGAAAGCACCGTCCATCGACTGCTCTTCATCGATCGTGAAGAGCGCCTCCAACGGGCCATGCTGCAAGGTGTCGTCTGCCAGCACCGCCAAAGCCAAGGAAGCACCGATTCCATTGTCTGCCCCCAGCGTGGTACCACGGGCCTTTACCCAGCCATCCTCCACATAGGCATCGATCGGATCGGTAAGGAAATCATGCTGTACAGTGGCATTCTTCTGCGGTACCATATCCAAGTGGGCCTGCAGGGTCACCGTCTTGCGATTCTCCCGACCCGGAGTAGCCGGCTTACGGATCAGCACATTCCCCACACCATCGCGCAGGGTCTCCAGTCCTAAACCTTTTCCTACCGACTCAACGAATTGCGTCACGGCCTCCATGTGTCCCGTCGGACGCGGAATCTGTGTAAAACTATAGAAATAGTTCCATACAGGCTTCGGAGATAAATTCTTAATTTCTGCTGACATACGAAACGAGATTTTATATTAACAAATTGACTTTTGTTTCCGATTGATAAAGGGGAGAATGGCGATTCCAAAGAGACCGCACAGACCGGTCCAGACAGTCTGGATGGCATGGACCACCAATGCAAAGGCGGCGGCATCATTCTCCTTGACCCCAAAACAAAGCAGTGTGGCAATCACCATGAAATGCCAAGGACCGATACCGCCCTGCACAGGCACAGCCACACCGATGCTGCTCATGGTAAAGGCAATCAGCCCGACTGTCACACCCAGATCGCGTGTAAAATCGAACGCATAGAATGTGATATAGAAATAGCAAAAATAACCGGCCCAGATCAGGAGCGTCTGCACAAGGAAACGCAGTTTATGCTCCAGCAGCCAGATGCTCTTCATGCCGGCCCACACATTTTTCAACAGCTCCTTGGCCTTCTGCACCAGGACGAAATGGCTCATATAGGTAAAGACGAACCAGACCACACCAGCCAGACAGAGCAGCGTCACATAGATCCAAATGGAATTGAACATGGCCCGGAATCCCTCTAACAAAGCGGGATTCTTCTCGAAAAAGCTGATGAAGAAATCGAAATTGAACAGGAAAATAAAGAAGGTGATCGACCCCACCATGATCGTATCGCTGACGCGATCGATAAAAAGAGTCCCCAACAACTTGGTAAAGGAGACTTTGTCATATCGGTTCACCACGCCGCAACGCCATACTTCTCCGATACGCGGCAACACCAGATTGACCGCATAGTTACCCAACACAGCATAAATGGCATTTGCCATCTTGAAACGTTCTCCCAGCGAGTTGATCAACAACCCCCAGCGGAGCCCCCGGATCACATTGGCAAACAAACCGAACAGCAGAGAGCAAAGCAGAATATCATAGCGGACATCCTCTTTCACCACACGCTGTATCTCGCTCACATCCATCTTCCTGTAGATAAACCAAAGTAACAGAAAACCAAACACAAGCGGGAGAATGATCTTCAGCGTTGTACGCAGAATGCTCTTAAAAACCATCACAGATAAAGAACTTATAATTATTTATTGTATTTTTGTGTCGTCGCAAAGATACGTACTTTTATTTTTTATACAAACATATTACAGCACAGAAGTGGATGAGATTAGTTAAACCTAAAAAATCATTGGGGCAACACTTCCTGAAGGATCTGGATGTGGCCCGCCGTATTGCGGAGACGCTGGATGGTTACAAAGGGACTCCCGTGTTGGAAATCGGTCCGGGAATGGGTGTCCTGACCCAATTCCTGTTGGACATCGGTCACGATCTGAAGGTGGTCGAACTGGATCGGGAATCGGTTGACTATTTACAACAGAACTTCCCGGCTTTGGAGGGACGTATCTTGGCCGAAGACTTCCTGAAGCTGGATCTGAGTCAGCTCTATTCAGCTCCGTTCTGTGTCATTGGCAATTATCCGTACAACATTTCCAGCCAGATATTTTTCAAGGTATTGGACTACAAGGATCAGATTCCCTGCTGTTCGGGCATGATCCAGAAAGAGGTGGCAGAACGGCTTGCCTCCCGTCCCGGGAAAAAGGCATACGGCATCTTGAGTGTCCTGTTGCAGGCATGGTATGACATCGAATATCTTTTCACGGTGCATGAACATGTATTCGACCCGCCACCCAAAGTCAAAAGTGCGGTGATCCGGATGACCCGCAACAGCCGCACACAACTGGGTTGCGACGAGGCTCTGTTCAAGACAGTCGTCAAGACCTCTTTCAACCAACGTAGAAAAACGTTGCGCAATTCCATGAAGCCGCTGTTGGGCAAAGAGTTTCCGGACTATGCCTTGCCGGTCTTCGACAAGCGTCCGGAACAGCTTTCCGTGGAAGAGTTTGTGGAATTGACGCGTCTTTCAGCTCATTATTTAAACAATCAACCGATAATAACAGAAGAGGATGATTGAACTGACAAAAGAATACATCGAACATCTGAAGCAGATCATCGAACAGAAAGATGAAGAACAGGCAAAGGCCCTGCTTCAAGACCTTTATCCGGCCGATATTGCCGAACTCTATCAGGAACTGAATCTACAAGAGGCCATCTATCTCTATCTGCTGATGGATGGCGACAAGGCAGCCGACGTGTTGATGGAGCTGGATGAAGAGGACCGGCACAAGTTATTGAAAGAACTGCCGAACGAGTTAATCGCCAAGCGGTTCGTGGACAACATGGAGACCGACGATGCGGTCGATCTGATGCGTGAGCTGGACGAAGACACGCAGGAAGAAATTCTCTCTCACATCGAAGACGTCGAGCAGGCGGGCGACATCGTGGATTTGTTGAAATATGACGAAGACACGGCCGGCGGTCTGATGGGTACGGAGATGATCGTGGTCAACGAGAACTGGAGCATGCCCAAGTGCATCGACGAGATGCGGAAACAGGCAGAGGAGATGGATGAGATCTATTATGTGTATGTAGTGGACGACGACGAGCGGCTCCGCGGTGTCCTGCCGTTGAAAAAGCTGATCACCAACCCCTCTGTGTCCAAAATCAAGCATGTCATGAAGAAGGATCCGATCGCCGTCCGCGAAAGTGACAGCATCGAGGAGGTGACGGAGACGATTGACAAGTATAACCTGGTGGCGCTACCGGTCATCGACAGCATCGGACGGCTGGTCGGACGCATCACCATCGACGACGTCATGGATGAGGTACGTGAACAGCACGAACGTGACTACCAGTTGGCATCCGGTATCTCGCAGGACGTGGAAACTTCGGACAATGTCTTCACCCAAACGGCAGCCCGTCTGCCTTGGCTGCTGATCGGCATGATCGGAGGAATCGGCAACAGTTTGATTCTCGGCGGATTTGAAGGGAACCTGGCCAGCAATCCGAAAGTGGCCCTTTTCATTCCGCTGATCGGAGGTACAGGCGGTAACGTCGGCATCCAGTCATCAGCAATCGTCGTGCAGGGTCTGGCCAACAACTCACTCAAAGAGGGAAACATCCTGTCCCAGATCTGCAAGGAGGCCATTGTGGCCCTCATCAATGCCAGCATCATCAGTCTGGTGGTTTTCGGTTATAACTTTTTCTTCCTGGGAGACCGGGCTGTGACAGCTGCCGTGTCGCTCAGCCTTTTCGCTGTTGTCATTTTTGCCAGTATCTTCGGTACTTTAGTGCCGATGGCGCTTGATAAGATGAATATAGACCCCGCCTTGGCGACCGGTCCCTTCATCACGATCACGAATGACATCATCGGTATGATGATCTATATGTTCATCAGCTCTGCATTGAGCTAACTATTTTTAAATCAAAACAGATATGCTAACAGAAGCATTTTACATTCTCTTCTTCTTTTTTACGGGAGAATTTATCAGCAGTTTTATTGACGGATTCGTTCCGGGTAGTGTCATCGGAATGGTACTCTTGTTTTTAGCCTTGACTTTCAATCTCGTCAAACCGGCCAAGGTGCACAGACTCTCTACTGTACTGACCCAAAACATGGGTCTTTTTTTTATTCCGGCAGGTGTCGGCCTGATGAATTCATTCGGATTCATTTCCCAACATTGGGCAGTCATCCTGACCACCTCCACGGTCAGCACCATTCTGGTCATCAGTGCCGTGGCATTGGTTCAACAATCGTTTGAAAAAAAGAAAAAGAAAAATGAATATGGGAAATCTGCTTCACACTGAGATTTTTGCACTCACGATGATAGTCAGCACCTATTTGGTTGCTCTCTTTCTGTATCAAAAGACCCGCCTCTTCCTGCTCCATCCCATGATCACGACACTCAGTGTCATCATCCTGATCCTGGAATCTTTGGGAATTGAGTACGAAGAGTTCCAACGGAACAGTCATCTGATTCATTTCCTGCTGGGCCCCTCCGTGGTGGCACTTGGCTATGTGTTGTACAACCAAATCCAGTATCTCAAAGGCAATGTCGTCTCCATCCTTACCTCGGTCTTCGTCGGGGCCATCGTCGGCATTGTCAGCGTGATCCTGATCGGCAAGCTGATGGGAGCGGATGACGCCCTGATTGCCACCATCCAACCGAAGTCGGTGACGACCCCCATTGCCATGGACATATCCGCCAAAGCGGGAGGCATGCCCTCCCTGACGGCTGTCATTG
This sequence comes from Parabacteroides sp., assembly GCA_051870655.1. Taxonomy (GTDB): domain Bacteria; phylum Bacteroidota; class Bacteroidia; order Bacteroidales; family Tannerellaceae; genus Parabacteroides. The sequence continues at coordinate 5,871 of JBJECC010000076.1, forward strand.
TCGTGGCTGTCGGGATCTTTGGCAGCATTATCGGCCCCTATGTCCTGAAAGTGTTGGGCATCCACAGCCGCATTGCCAAGGGCCTGGCTATGGGAGCCTCCTCACATGGCATCGGGACAGCCGCCGCCATCCAGATCGGCGCCATCGAAGGAGCCCTGAGCGGACTGGCCATCGGACTGATGGGAGTCATGACAGCCATCCTGGTCCCCACCATCCGCCTGTTGCTTACCTGCTTCTGACGGACTGGTTTGGCATAGTTTCAGAAAGAAAAATAAATGCAATATATTGTATATTCATCAGAAAGCCGTAATTTTGCACCCATTAAAGGAAAGCGTCTTTCAATCATAGACAATAATAACCATATAATAATAAAGAAAAAAAATATGATTAATTCACAGGACATTAAGAAAGGAACATGTATCCGTTTGGACGGCAAATTGTATTTCTGCGTTGACTTCCTGCACGTAAAACCGGGAAAGGGAAATACGATCATGCGCACAAAACTGAAGGATGTAGTAAACGGCGGTATCTTGGAGCGTCGTTTCAACATCGATGAAAAATTGGAAGATGTACGTGTAGAGCGTCGTCCGTATCAGTATTCATACTGCGAGAACAATGAACACTATCATTTCCTGAATCAGGAAACATGGGAAGACATCATCATCGAGAAAGAGTTGATCAATGGTGTAGATTTCATGAAAGAGGGCGAAATTGTCGATGTAGTATCGGATGCCTCTACTGAAACGGTCCTTTACGCTGATGTTCCTGTCAAAGTACAATTGAAAGTCACTTATACAGAACCGGGTGTGAAAGGTGATACGGCTACCAACACATTGAAGCCGGCCACTGTAGAAACAGGTGCTGAAGTTCGTGTTCCGCTCTTCATCGAAGAGGGTGAGATCATCGAGGTCAACACAACAGACGGTTCCTATACAGGTCGTGTAAGAAACTAATCTCATTGATCGGGTAAAGAACAGGGGATGAAGCTTCACCCCCTGTTCTTTCCTCTTTTTTTATTCATCTTCATACCTCCTTTGCTATGAAAATCAAAGAATGGTCACCGGACGACCGTCCGCGTGAAAAAATGCTGGCCAAAGGCCTCTCCGCACTGAGCGATGCAGAACTGTTGGCGATCCTGATCGGTTCGGGTAACGCACAAGAAACAGCGGTCCAACTCTCCCAACGGATTCTCAACTCCGTAGATTATAACCTGTATGCGCTGGGAAAACTCTCCATCCAGGATCTGACCACCCAATTCAAAGGAATCGGCACAGCCAAAGCGGTCTCCATTGCAGCCGCCTTGGAGCTGGGCAGACGCCGGAACCTGAGCGAGATTCCGGAACGTCCCTGTATCCGTTCCAGCCGCGATGCCTGGCAACTGATCTACCCGCATCTGGCCGACCTGACCCATGAAGAGCTCTGGATCCTGTTGTTGAACCGTGCCGGACGGGTCATAGAGACACGAAAGATCAGCCAAGGCGGTACGGGAGACACCTCGGCCGATCTCTGCATCATTCTGAAAGCCGCCATCCAGGTCCTGGCCTGCGGCCTCATCCTCTGCCACAATCACCCCTCAGGCAATCTGCATCCCAGTCGGCAGGATGACCAGCTCACCCAGCGGCTGAAACAGGCGGCCGAACTGATCGAGATCAAGCTACTCGACCATCTCATCGTTGCCGACAACCGCTATTACAGCTATTCCGATGAGGGGAAGATCTAAAAAAAGGAGACATATTGAAATAAATTCGTAAGTTTGCAGGGCAAATTGAATAAAAGAATGAAGAACGAATTTCTCCAAATAGAAGAGGCCATTGTCGCCATGTTGAAAACGGTGTATGATCCGGAGATTCCGGTCAATATCTATGATCTGGGATTGGTCTATAAAGTGGATGTGGACGAGCAGAACAATGTACACATCGACATGACGCTCACCGCTCCCAATTGTCCGGCTGCTGATTTCATTCTGGAAGATGTGCGTATGAAGGTGGAATCCATCAAGGAAGTGAACAGTGTCGATGTCAGCCTGGTGTTCGAGCCGGAATGGGACAAAGACATGATGACGGAGGAGGCGAAACTGGAACTGGGACTGCTCTAAACCATGGCGAAAATCTATTTTGCGTCGGATGCCCATCTGGGTGCACGTTTCCATGCCGATCCGTTGGCTGTCGAAAAGAGACTGGTCCGCTGGCTCGACACGATCAAGGAAGATGCCAGCGAGATCTGGTTCCTGGGCGATATGTTCGACTACTGGTACGAATATAAATATGTAGTGCCGAAAGGACATGTCCGTTTTTTAGGGAAACTGGCAGAACTGTCGGACGCCGGCATCCGGATCCATTTCTTCATCGGCAACCACGACATCTGGATGTTCGACTATCTGCCCCAAGAGATAGGGGCTGTCATCCATCGCGAACCGCTCACCATTGACCTGCTGGGCAAACGGTTCTTTCTTGCCCATGGTGATGAGGTGGATAACCGAAGCCGTGCGTTCCGCCTGATGCGGTATCTGTTCCGGAACCGTTTCTGCCAATGGCTGTATGCCGGCATCCATCCCCGCTGGACCTTCGGCTTTGCCTTGGGTTGGTCTCTCAGCAGCCGGAAGCAGGGGCTCAAAGCGGAAGGAGAGTCCAACGGCTATCAGGGTGAGGCGGGCGAATATCTGGTAGAGTTTGCCAAAGCCTATCTCAAGTCCCATCCGGACATCAACTTCTTCCTCTTCGGCCATCGCCACATCATGCTGGATCTGATGTTGAGCCGTACCTCCCGTCTGCTCATTGCCGGCGACTGGATGCAACACTTTTCCTACATCTCGTGGGATGGCGAAAACCTGTTCCTCGATCAGTTTGAGATATAAGTTTTATCCCGAATTCTGTAACAGGAGATCCGTTTTTTCTGCACAACTTTGCTTCGTAATTGAAAATTCAGTTTTTATGATCAAGCGAACGGTTCTTTTCATCTGTCTCTCTCTATGGGCGCAATGGTCTGTGGCGCAAACCGATTCCATCTACTCCGAGCAGCAATTGGAGGATGTGGTGATCAAGGCGGCACACAGTACCAAATCGGCCTATCGGATCAACAACACGGAGATCATCGGACAATCCCAACTGATCCGTGCGGCCTGCTGCAATCTTGGTGAGTCGTTCACGGCCAACCCGTCGGTCGATGTCAACTACAGCGATGCGGCCACCGGAGCCAGACAGATCAAGCTGTTGGGACTGAGCGGCACCTATGTACAGATGTTGACCGAGAATATCCCCAATCTCCGGGGAGCCAGCATCCCCTATTCCTTGGGCTACGTGCCGGGGCCTTGGATGCAGTCCATCCAGGTCAGCAAAGGGGCGGCCAGTGTCAAGAACGGTTATGAAAGCATCACGGGACAAATCGACATCGAATATCTGAAGCCGCAGGGGACCGACGGCGTACGGGGAAACCTCTATGTGGACTCCAAATGGAAACAGGAGGCCAATGTAGATGGCAGCATTCATCTGAACGATCGCCTGTCCACCAGTCTGTTGCTCCATTTTGAGAATCGTCAGTCGGACCACGACGGCAACGGAGACGGTTTTCTGGATATGCCGAAACTCCGGCAATACAACCTCATGCACCGCTGGGCCTATGTATCGCCCGGTTTTATCAGCCAGCTTTCCGCACGCATCCTGAAAGATGAGCGGGAAAGCGGCATGAGCCGACACCACATGACCGGTTCCGTGCCCTATTACGGTGTGGAGGTCGAGACGGAGCGTTACGAAGCGCAATGGAAAAATGCCCTCCTATGGCAGGATGAGCACAACAGCAGCCTCGCACTGATGTTGCACGGCTCCTGGCACGATGCCGGAAACCGCTTCGGAGCCACCCAATACGATGTCTTGCAGAAGAATGGCTACGCACAGCTGATGTTCGAAAGCGATCTGACGGAGAGCCACAATCTGGCCGTCGGCGCCAGTGTGAACCATGATGCCTACCGCGAGACAGCGTATGGTGATCACTTTGCCCGTCCGCATGAAGTGGAGGAGGATCGGGAGACGACCTCCGGCCTCTATGCCCAATACACCTATAAAGTAGCCGACCGGCTCACGGTCATGCCGGGACTGCGCTGGGATTATTCCAGCCGGTACGGCAGTTTCCTGACACCCCGGTTCCATCTGAAATACACCCCTGCCAAATGGGTGGCCCTGCGTGCCTCAGCCGGTAAAGGCTACCGTTCGCCCCATGCCTTGGCGGAGAACACACCGATGCTGGCCAGTGGCCGTACGTTCTACATCGCAGAGGCACTGAAACAGGAAGAGGCGTGGAATTATGGCCTCTCCGCCAGTTTCCACCTGCCGATTGCCGGCAAGGAGCTGGAATGGAATGCCGAATACTATTACACCCATTTTGAGAACCAGTTGGTAGCCAATGTGGACGGCGCCAAGGGAGACTACACGGTCAGTTTCGAGAACCTGGACGGGAAGAGCTACAGCCATACCTTACAGGTCGATGCAACCTATCCGCTGTTTGAGGGAAGCACGGCGACGGCTGCCTTCCGCTACAACGATGCACGTACCACCTACGACCGGGAATTACGTCGCCGCCCCTTGACCTCCCGCTACAAAGGGCTGCTGACCCTCTCCTACAAGACACCCTTGGAATTGTGGCAGTTCGATGTGACCGGCCAGCTCAATGGCAAAGGGGAGTTGTATGACCGGACAAGCTATCCGACCTACTTCCAATTGCAGGCACAGGTAACACGGGAGTTCCCCCATTTCAGCCTTTACGTGGGTGGTGAGAACCTCACCAACTACCGCATGAAGGAGCCGATCCGCCAAGCGGCTGATCCCTGGTCACCCGCCTTCGATGCGACACAGATCTGGGGACCGACCGATGGAGCGATGGTCTATATCGGCATCCGATTTAAATTTGAGAAACTCTAAAACAGACAGAATATATGAAGAAGTTTATTTTCCTCGCCGTATGGGCCCTGGCCTCCTGGCAGGCATCGGCCGCCGACAACAAACAGCCCGTGGATACGTTGGTAGTCACCACACAACCGCACATGCACTGTTCCGGATGTGAAAACAAGATCAAACAGAACATCCGTTTCGTCAAAGGGGTCAAGAAGATCCAGACCTCCATTCCCGATCAGCGGGTGACGATCATCTACGATCCGGCCAAATCCAAATATGAGGATTTCACGGCAGCCTTCAAAAAGATCGGCTACGAGATTACGTTGAAAAAGGAGTAATGGCTTGTCACAAAACAGGCCTACATATCCTCTAAAGTCAGGCAGACGGTTTCCAATGCATATTTGTAAAACAGTTTGGTACGGATCAGCTCCACCTTTTGCTGCAGCAATTCCGGCTTATAGTTTTTACGCTGACGCTTTACCTCTGCGATCAATACCCTCTCCTCCAACGCATAAACGGCCACCACATCTATTTCGTGCTGGTCGTTAGGGCGTTCTTTTCCCTTTTTATTTCCTTTCGAGGACTCCCACCATGAGCCGACCAAACGGAAGCGACCTGATTCTATGAGTTGCTGCCGGAAATACTTTTCCAGCAAAAGGCCGGAATAGGTGGGATAATCAGCTATGATCAATGAGGCCAACGCTTCGAGGCTGTTCGCTTGAATATAATCCTGATACTTGACGATATAGCGAAACCAAAAACGCATGAAATTGTCCGTAATCTCATACCGGACAGTCTGTGTGGCCTCTTTGGCCATGACAGGACGCTTCTTGGAGATCACCTCATAGTCCTCCTCCAACCGTTTCAAATGGCCGCCGATACTGGTTTTCCCAAAGTCTTCGGTGATTTCCGTAATCGTATTCCGTCCATTGGCGATAGAGGACAGGATCGAATAATAATTACCGAACTTCTTGCCAAACTCCTGTATGAGCAGGATATTCCCCTCTTCCAAGAAGATGGAATAGGGCTGGATCATCTGGCGTACCATCGCCTCCATCGTGAAACAGCCATTGTCCATCAGAATGCTGATATACTTGGGAACCCCTCCCGTAAAGGTATAGAGCGCCAACAGATCATCCGGCTTGTAAGCGGGCGAATAATCCGATAGGATCGTCTTCAAGACTGCCGTCTCGAAAGGACCGATTTTCATCACCCGGTCGCAACGTCCATAAAGCGGTTGGCTGTAATCCAAAAAGATCCTATGCATCAACGAATAGACGGAACCACTGGCAATCCAGTTGACATGGGTCGTATCCTTATGGAGATCCCAGATACATTGCATATCACTATAGACAGACTCATTGATGTGGAAAAACTCCTGAAACTCATCGATCACCAAATTAAAGGAGATCTTTTTGCCCAACTCCATCAAGGTGGTAAAAATATCGGCAAAACGGGTGATTTCGGGTGAAACAAATACTCCCAGGCTTTCTGATATCACTTTCGCAAATTTGGCACAGAGGATGGATTCGTTACTCCGGCTGACAAACAAATAGACGGTCGGACTCTGTTCGCATGATTTGAGAATCAGACTGGTCTTTCCGATACGACGGCGTCCTGTGACAACCGTCAGCCGCGAATGGTCCGTAAATGCCTGACTGCGCATCTCGGCCAAAGAGGCTAATTCCTTCTCCCGATCATAAAACTTCATACCTGCTACCTATTTTAAAATTCAAATTTTACCGCCGTTATTTTTACCGCCGTTGTATTTCGCAAAAGTAAGTATTTTCTAAATAGTAAACTAATTCGTGTACCAAAACAGCGCAATCAACCCAACATTTGGTGGATACCGGCAAAACCGCTGAAAAAATTTGGTGGGAGAAATCGATTGAACTAATTTTGTTACTATAATCAGTTCAGATACGATGGAAAATAATATGATTTACTTTAAACGGAAGATCTATGACACCCTGCTCCCATGTATGATGCCATCCCCGCCCAACTTAGCAAGTATGCCTCAGACACCGGGCTCTTCGTCACATTGGCATTTAAGGATAGCGACATCACAGAAAATATCATTTATGACAAACTTTTGAATGACAAGCTAAGCACCAACTTAGGGATACAAAACCCACAAGTCGTTGGATGAGTTTTGCCTGAAATATTCAGACCGCATTCTAAACAAATACTTGATTTATACGAAGGACTACAAGCGGGAAAATGGGATCGACTACATTCCTGTTTATATGACTCCATTCCTGTAATTCATCTCTTAAGGCACCACACAAAACAGGAAGAGTGCAAGAAACGAATCCCCGGCAGATACGTTGACCTGTCGGGGATTCTTGCTTTGTGTACTGTCTCGTCATTTCGCAACGGGAAGACAGTCAGACTTTGTTTCTTTAGAGCCGCTTGTTCACCTTCACAGGGTAATTGGGTCGGAACCCGCGCGGCTGTATCATTTAATATTAATTATTTATCTATGTTCATGTAAGCTTATTTTACAACCACCTTCGTAGCTTCACCGTCAACGGTAACGACTGCTACACCTGCCGGAGCAGCGATAGTTACGTTGTCAGAAGCAGCTACCTGATTAGCGATGGTCTGACCCAGGATGTTAGCAACAGTTACGACTTTACCGGCAGCGCCCTTCACGATGATGGCACCGTTGATAGCTACAACTGATACCTCAGCAGCCTCTACAGCTTCGTTGGCAGTAGCGTCCTTATCGCTGGCTTCGATGTTGAAGATTTCAGCATCCTTAGCCACCTCTTTGTAAGTACCAGTAGCCAATACAGGCACACCATTCTGGATCTTCACCCAAGCATTGCTACGAGACTGCAACAGGAAGTTGTCAGAATCGTCGATCAAACGCAAGCTGAATGTTACGTTGTTGTCGTTCTTATCCAACTTGATTGTGTCGAGAGAAGCGTATGTTCTGAAGTCTGTCTTTGAATACGGATCGATACGACGAGTATCACCAGTCCAAACTGAATTCTTGATGATCAAGCTGTCACCCTGGTGAGTAGCCGGAACGAAGCCCAAACGAGTGTAAGCACGGTTCCACTGATACTTAGCCTGAGCAGCACCCTCATTCAGAGCTACAGAGTCAGTCAGGTTAACCAAATACCAAGCGTCTGTGTGGGTACGAGTAACCTTAGAGTGTTCGCAGTCTTCCTTACCACAAATCGGGCAGATGTCAGCTACACCCTCAGTGACTGTCTCACGCAAACCTAACAGATAACGATACTGTGTATTACCGTCACGTTCTACGTATGCAGTATCCACGAACAGTGTCGGGTTCTTTCCTTCTACACCCTTGTCTTCTACTCCCAAGAAGTTGAAGTCTTTATCCTTTGAGTAGATAGAAGTAGCATCCTCATACAGATAAGCCTTTTCAGTTGACTTCACACGATAGATGGCCATGTTAGCCGGCTTCTCCAATTCCAGATTACGATACTTCGGATTGTTACCCGGAACAACTGCGAATGCAGAGTTGGCGACTTCATCATACGCATTATCCCAAATCACACCATTGGTCAAGTTCAATGTGTTGTTGTCTACAGAAACTTTAGAACCTGCATAAGCGTTTGAAGTTAAATAGGTCTTGTAAGAATATGCATTCTCATCTTGTTTAATCCAACCACCAAACAGGACGGCCTCCTTTGTAGCATCACCTACTTTGACAGTGACAACATCAGCACCCTGATAATAAGTAGGAGCCTTTCCTACGTCAAAAGTTGCAATGATATCAACCTTGGTGTCCAAACCAGTCTCGGGATCCTTAACTGTTTTTTCACCACGCAAGAATGTACCCCACACATCATTATCGATCACCTGATTACCCAAAGATGTAACTGTTGCATCAGTTATATCAAAATAGCCATTCTCAGCATTAAAATAATTAGAAG
>JBJECC010000077.1:0-2714 GCA_051870655.1 Parabacteroides sp.
AGCAGTATGAGGAGAGCCTGAAAGCCTATCGCGACACGCGCAACTGCTTCCTCACTGCCATCGAACTGGGTGAAAAGAAGGGGATCGAGATCGGTGAGAAGCGTGGCATTGAAATCGGTCGTGCAGAGGGCATTGAAATCGGTTTTGCCAAAGGTGAAGCAAAAGGCATTTTCCAAGCCGCTCAGAATTTTAAGTCTTTAGGTATTCCTATAGAAACGATCATGCAGGCAACCGGTCTCTCCCGTGAGGAGGTCGAGGCCATTCCTGTTCATCCATAAGCAATTGAGAATATCCTTTTGATCAGTCACGAATGAAAAACGACTTCATTCGTGACTGTCCTTTTTTTAACTGAGCCGTTTACTTTTTCAGATCTACATTCCCTTCATAAACCGGATTGTCGATAGACACTAATTCCAATGCCATCAGACACTTCACTGAGCAAAGCAATATGAGTAAATATCTTTTCGTTAATCAGCCTATCGAGTTTTTAATGTCACAATCTGAATGATCGGATTGTCATCTTCCGACATCGTTTGAAGGGTCTTTGCGAAAGAGCCCTGTTTGTATTTGTCCCAGTCGAGTGCGGAGGGATAAATCAGCGAAACGACCTGATTGGCCTCTGTCGAACAGCGGTGTCCTGCCGTATTCGAATCGAACCGGACTGCCGGGCCTTGACTCAGGTCGTCTTTCCAACCGTATGCCTCGCCTGTTTTGGGAATGGAAATCTTGCCCGTCTGCTTCTCATAGACCGCCATGGCCGAAGTCTTGTTGAAAGAATAGGAGATGAGCAGATGGGAGTCCGATTCGGAGAGATCCCAAATGATGACCGCCCCTTTCTGCAACTCCACTTTCCCCTGGTTCTGTCGGGTCACGATCTGGCGCTCTTCCGGATTGGGCGTATAGGATCCCAATTCAAACTGATAGACCGGATGTTTCTTCAAGTCCGCATCCACTTCATAGACCCTGTTGTCGATGGGCACTTTGTAGTACACCTTCGAACGGTAGGCATAGAAAAAGGGGACCTCGATGGAGATGCCTTTGCCGGCTTTGTAGGTGCTGTTGAGGGATTTGAGCAGTGTCCCGCCCGCATTCATCTTGACCAGTTCCTGCTTCTGCTTGTCGTAGAACGCATTGGCATACACATAGTCGGACCCGACCTTCTCCATGGTATAGGAGAAACATTCCATCTTGAAACTCCGGATGAATTTCCCGGCAAAGTCGTACAGATAGAACTTCTGGTTGTTGCCGTCCAGCACGAAGACCGTCCGGGTCTCTTTGTCCACGTAGAGCGATGTCGGTCTGATGTACTCTCCGGGGCCCTGTCCCTGTTTGCCAATCCGGTTTTGCAGTTTCCCGTTGATGGAGAAGCGGTACACGGCTGTGGCCTGACGGTCCAGGACAAAGATGTCCGTTGCCGTACAGCACACGGCCAACTCGTTCGAGAGCAGACAGTCGTCTGTCGTCTCCAAAGGGATGTTACGGATGGAGGAGGCCACGGAGCTGAGCGGCACGGAAGCCGTAGCCGAGAGATGTTTGGCCAATTCAATCCGGGTCTGGGCCTGGAGTGGGAGGGGATTCATAGATCCGAACAAGGCTGCGAACAAGACAGCCATCCATGTAAATCGTTTCATGATATTCATTCTTTAATGGTTTTATTATGTTCAACTATCTCTGCCTTTGCTGCTGCGGTATCAACCCTCCCGCTCCTCTCACTCCTGGATATGAAGCGGGAAGGACATACATATAATCGCACTTCACTTTCCGGCTGACTGCCGGAATTGTATTCAGCTGGGGGCAAATATATCTATTTAATTTCAAATAAGGGGTAAAAGTTACTTCCCAAATAGTTCACTTTTACTTCACAAAAACTTCACAACTAAAACAATTGGTATTCAATGCCTTATCAGCAATTACAGATAGAAGAATACACAAAAATTCTTCCATTCCATGAAATAAACGTTTTTCTATGAATCAGAATTCACGGATAAACTTATCAAAATCGTCTGTGTGTCCCTCCTTGTTGTGGATTTTCTTATAAAGCCGGGAACGGCAATTACTGAGTCCGGACAGGGAACGGCATAGGATTACAGCTATTCGTTTCATGGGGAGTTGGATCTTCACCAAATAGCAGAGCCGTAATTCAAAGGTGGTGATTTGCGGGTATAAACGGATCAGGCGCTCCGTGATGTTATCGTATGCCAGATCTACCTGCGTGCGTAATTCATCCCAATGCTGTTCAGTAACCAGACCGGCCGTCTCCTTCTCAACACACAGATGCAGGTGGAAAAAAAGGTAGATTGCGGATGTGCGTAGCTGCTCTTCCAAAAGTCTCCTTTCTGATCGTCTGATCCGTATGTGTCGATTGGAGAGCTCTAATCTTTCCTTCTCCGTCTGCAACAGTTTTTGAGTCAAGTGGTCCCTTTCTGCTGACAGTTGAGCCAGTTCTTGCTCGACAAGCTTGATTCTCCGCTCATTTTCTTCGATACAGACTAAGCTCTGATTGTATTTCTCTTTTTCAGCAGTGAACAGTCGTAGGGCTTGTTCTTTCTCTTGAAACAATTTTTTACGATGCCTGTAATAGAGACAAATGGCGGACAGCAACACAAGACAACCTCCGCAAACGAAATAGAGAATCAACTGTTTCTGACGCAACTGGAGTCGTTGGTTCTCCTTTTCAATCCGCTGATGGGTATAGAGCGCATGAATCTTACCGA
>JBJECC010000078.1:0-2713 GCA_051870655.1 Parabacteroides sp.
CGAACACGAATGTCTATTTGGATTTCCTGAACAATAACCGGGCGGAAGAGTATAATTTCATCACATTCATCGACCGCCGGAAGCAACAGTCGCAGCGGGATACGACACAACAGCAGGCCGCGACACCTTCTTTGTTGCCTGCCAATGAGGGGGCGGAACTACGCATGAACTTCATGCTGGACATCACACCCGATGCTCAGATTGAACTGATCATGGATCCGGTGGCCGGAGACCGCATCAAGGGAACGGCCAATGGAAACCTGCAGGTGCAATATGGCACGAAGACCGATTTGCGTATGTATGGTACGGTGGGCATCATTGAGGGAAAATACAATTTCAGTCTCCAGCAGGTGATTCGGAAAGATTTCAAGATCCGTGACGGCAGTACCATCCGGTTCCATGGCGATCCGTTCAATGCAGACATGAATATAGATGCCATCTACAGCCTGACGGCCAATCTGTCTGACCTGGACCAGAGTGTCGCCTTGGAGAGTCCCCGGCAGAATGTCCCGGTCAACTGCGTGCTGAATCTGAATGGTCTGTTGCGCAATCCAACCATTACCTTTAATCTGGAACTGCCCAACTCCAACGAGGAGCTGGAGCGGCAGGTGCGCAGTCTGGTCGATACGGAAGACATGATGAGCCGGCAGATCGTCTATTTGCTGGTATTGAACAAATTCTATACCCCCAACTATACAGACGGTTACCGTGGCAACGAATTGAATGCCGTGGCCTCTTCTGCCATCTCCTCTCAAATATCCAGTTTGCTGGGCTCCTTTACGGATAAGGTGCAGATCGGTGCCAATATCCGGGCAGACCGCAATGAGTTTAGCAACCAGACCGAAATGGAGATGTTGCTGAGCAGCCAGTTGTTTGACAACCGCTTGCTGATCAACGGTAACTTCGGCTACCGGAACAGCATTTACACGAATCAGAAGAATGTGTTTATCGGAGAGTTTGATTTGGAATACAAACTGACCCGCAATGGCGAGATCAGTCTGAAGGCCTACAACCACTCGAATGACAACAATCTGTATCAGTATATGAAGCAGTCATTGACCACCCAAGGTGTCGGCATCAAGTTCCAGAAAGAATTCAGCCATCTGTCCGAGTTCTTCAGACGTCGCCGTCTGTTGCTGCCGACCGTCATGGTGAAAGACAGCCTGCCTGCTGAGCAGCCATAACCGATACCATACGGAGACACACATACACTTTTTTTAGCACAGTGCTTTATGTGTTCCCCTATATCCATTCACTCAGACAACCCCTTTTCCGTATTACTCTGCTCCCTTTTCACCCAAACTTTATGTGAGCCACTCCCTTTGAACGTCAACGGCCCTTCCGGGTTGGCACAGATCACCTTCAACTCTTGCGAGGCAGCTGCACGACTCAGATTATTGATCGCTGCATAATCCGCCAAACGGATAAAGCCTTCTCGTTCAATCATCGCCAAGGCCCGCTCAATGCGCTGCTCCAGGGTAAAAAGCTGTTTCTTGATCACCTTCACACCACTCATCTCCCGCTCCAGTTCCGTCTCATAACGCAGATTCTTCAACAGCGAGGGATCCACTTTGAAGTTTACGTTCTTCACTGTCACGTGCCGATACGACATCTTATCCCCCTCCTGCTGGATCGTCCTCGACTTGTCGTCGTCAAAATCCAGCGAAAGAGAAAAAGTGCCCAACTCATCCAACTTGACCGTGTACCCCTCGGACAACATCTTCTTCAGGGTGTCGCTCAAATTCATCAATACAGCCTGAATCACGCTGGGCGCAATTGCCCGATCGTAACTGTGCATGTGCTTAACAAGCTCCTCTGTCTCCAACAACCGATTGACCGTCAGCTTTGGATAAACCCGCCTCTCTCCCGTCTGACGAATGTCAGGCATTTCTTGCAATTTGTACTTCGGCATATTCTTCTATCGTATTAAATTTGTAAATGACACCCGATGAAATTTCCGTTCAAAACTTTTGAATACACATTCAACTGTTTTGAACAGACATTCCAAACTTTTGAACGACCATTCAATTATTTTGAACGAACATTTAGTCGCATAGTTACAACTTTTTCTGTACTCTTCCAAATATTTTCTCCGATATTGTATGTCATTCCCTTTTCCATAAAAACATAGTCAATAGACAAACAAGAGCATATATATATATCAGATTTTTTACTACTTTCGTACGCTATGAAAGAGCGTTATCAAGAAGAGCGTGGCAACAGTGTCACCCATCTCATAGGAGTCCTTTTCGCCCTGTCGTCTATTTGGATGATATGGCCCGCTGCCTCGTTGGGCTGGCGCTGGTCTATGGGCGTCATATTTTTCATTGTCGGTATGTTCCTGATGTTTCTCAGCAGCACCATCTACCATTGTCTTCCCCCCGGGCGTGCGCGTAATATCATGCGTCGTTGTGACCACATCAGCATCTATGTCATGATAGCCTGTTCCTACACTCCCATCTGCGTCTCTGTGGTAGGGGGTGCAGTCGGTTGGACAGTCTTCGCCATCCTGTGGGCTGTAGCTATTGGCGGTTCAGTCTATAAGATTGTTGCCATCGGCCGGTATCCCCGTCTGTCACTGGCCCTTTATCTCCTGATGGGATGGAGTGCGGTGTTTATCGCCAAACCGGTCTATGAGAGCCTATCCCCCCTCTCACTGTGGCTGCTCTTAGCCGAGGGGTTGTTATATACGTCAGGCACCTATTTCTATGCG
>JBJECC010000079.1:0-14639 GCA_051870655.1 Parabacteroides sp.
GGAGCTGTATGTACTCAAATCGTTTTCAATGCTCTGCTCGTCTCCGATGTCGATAAACAGATGTTGGAAGATACCCATACGGGAGGTCTCGTGGAGCGACACCAAAAGACCGCATTGCATCATGTATTGCAACAGACCGACAGTCTTCAGACAGACCGACTTACCCCCGGCATTCGGACCGGATATCAGCAGGATGCGTTTGTCTTGGTTTAACTCGATGTCCAGCGGTACGACCTGTTTCCCCTGTTTCTGAAGAGACAGGAAAAGCAACGGATGGACGGCACGTGCCCAATCTACCTGTTGGATATTCTCCACGATGGGTTTGATGCCTCCGGTTTGCAAGGCAAAAAGGGCTTTTGCCCGGATAAAGTCGATGTCGGCCAGATATTCGTATGAATGGAGAATATCGGGAACAGAAGGGCGGATCAGATTGGTAAACTCTGTCAGGATCCGGACAATCTCCCGTTTCTCATCCGATTCCAACTCACGGATGCGGTTGTTGGCCTCGACCACCGCTTCCGGTTCGATGAAGACTGTTTTTCCACTGGCTGATTCATCATGCACGATACCCCGGATCTTTCGTTTGAAAGCAGGGACGACAGGAATCATCAGACGACCGTCGCGCATGGTCGGTGTCACATCCTTATCGACGACACCTTCTGCCTGGGCCGAACGGAGAATCGATTGCAGACTGCGTGAAATACTGCTCATGGTCAGCGTCATCTCGCGTCGGATGCGGGACAGCTCCGGAGAGGCATTGTCCTTGATGTGGCCGAACTTGTCCAGAATACTGTCTATCTTCCCGATCAGTTGCGGGAACACCAGGATTCCGCTTGATAGGGCTGTCAGTGCCGGATAGAGTACCTCTCCCTCGTCTGTAGGCAGGAAGAAGCGGACAATTTCCTGAATGGTCTGCAACGAACGGCGCAGATCGAACAGCTCTTTGGTGTCGAGCCACGTACCCTCCGGACGGATCCGTTTCATGGAATAGCGAACATCAAAAAAGAAGTTGGTCGGAAATTCCGATTCGCCTTGCAGAATATGGACAAACTCGTCCGTCTGTTCCAGCCAGGTACTGACCTGATCGAAATCGCCGGAGAAGGTCATCTCTGCCACACGTTCCTCTCCTAAGGTGCTGAGGCATTTTTCAGCGATGTGCTTACGTATTTTGTCGAAGCCGGTTTTTTGCTCAAAGTTTTGTGGATATATCACGTGCAATCTTTACTTTATTATTTAATTTCCAAGGTGATTTCCGAACGGATGACCGGACGGACCACCAGTTCCATCTCTGTCTTACCCCGTTTCACGGTGAAGGTACACGAGTTGTTACCGGAGGGGTTTACAAAGGGCATGAAGGCATACAGATAGGTGAAAGCCGGCAGATAACGGTTTTCCTGCATGGCGTCTGCCACTTTCGTGTATTTGAACGTATCCCAATACATACAATATTTGAACCCGTTGGCATCGGTGAAGAGCGTACTCGGGTCACGGTAATTCATCGTATCGAAGATAAACTGTTTGTAGGCAGCTGAAAACTCATCTACCGAATATCCCATTTTGTATTTGCCCACCCGTTCGATGACGTCACGGGCCCGGATACCGGCTTCGGCTGCAGGAGAGTTGCGGTCAACAGCTACTACGTTGCCCAACTGATCCATGTCGAGCTGCAGACCGGTATAGTTGTACCGTTTCTTGCAGGCGTGGAATGTGACATTGTTACGATAGGTCACGTAAGGGAACTGCATACACATGAGAGGAGTATGGATCCTGACATATTCTTCCAACCGGTAGGAGTCGCTCATCAGTTCATTGGCTTCGCATTCCCACAGCACACGTCCCAACACCTCCCGCTGGTCAATGAGGCGGATGCCGAACTGCAGGATGTATTCCGCTTCTGATTCGGCTGTAGAGGCATCAAGGAACGGAAATTCCTCCATTTTACTGGTATTCACGTTGAAACGATAGACCGGTTCACGGGTGACCACCAGTTTGTTGACCCCCTTGTAGTTGGGATTCTTGTCATAATAATAATAGGTTTGGACGATAATGTCGGGTCGGTCGGCATCCACGCGCAGTCCCTTTTTCTTCAATTCCTTTTCAATGACATCATTGATGGCCGATTCCAGCTTTTCATTCCCAATGTCAGGCAAGGTAAAGGCAAAGGTGTGATATGCGGAGAAATCGACGGGATCTTTGGTGACGGTCGTTTTGAAAGGACAGACAAAAAGCCGATCTTCCGTGGTTTCCAGACTATACATCTGGAACGCAGAGGCAAGCTGCTCTTCGGAGATGGCGTTGGCCCGTTTGCATTCTTTCTTGATCAGCACCTGTTTGGTCGATTGCGACATGTTGCGGACAACCAGCATCACATCTGATTTATCGGAGGGATTGAGCAGGATCTCGATCTCTTCCGGTGTCAGTTCCAAAGTGGAGACACCGTCTATTTCGTCGATCATGTCATAGGCAGATAAGCCGGATCGTTCAGCTGAGGTATAGGGTGTGATACTCTTCACCACCGGTTTCCCTTTGCCCCAATTGTCATTCTGACTGATTTCATACGTGAATCCCAATCGGCAGACCATATTTTTCCGTGTCTGGGCCTGTACCAACAGACATACGAACCACGCTGCGATCAATAAACTGCTTTTTTTCATGACCCTTGATGATCTTAAATCTAATTTGTACATTCTCTTTTTCCATTTTTGCAAGGCAAAGGTAAAGAATATTTCGGTGGGTTGGTGTGATTGGCAACATATTTGCAGGAATGTTGTCAAACAACTGGAATAACAAATAAAATAAATATATGGTTATGAGTGAGATGACTGACAAAGAGAAAAATCAGGCTGCTGCGGAAGCAACAACGCCGGAAGTGGATAATGAGACAAACTTGCAGGAAGAGCAGCCAGAAGTGGCAGAGAATGCTTCTGAAGAGGACAAGTTGTCAGATGAGCTGAATGCGCTGCAAAAGAAATATGATGACTTGAACGATTCTCATTTACGTCTGCGTGCCGAGTTCGACAATTACCGCAAGCGCACCCTTCGTGAAAAGAGTGATCTGATCAAGAATGGTGGAGAGACGGCATTGACGAACCTGCTGCCTGTCATCGATGATTTTGAGCGTGCCTTGCAGAATATCCGCGGAGCGGAGGATGTCAAGGCTGTCGGTGAGGGTGTGGAACTGATCTACAACAAGTTTATCTCCTATCTGTCTCAACAGGGTGTACAGGCTATTGAAGCAGTGGGTAAAACCTTCGACACGGAACTGTTTGAGGCGATTGCGACTATTCCGGCTCCCGAAGAGAGTCTGAAAGGTAAGGTGGTGGATTGCGTACAGACAGGCTATGTCTTGAATGAAAAGGTGATTCGCCATGCCAAAGTAGTCGTGGGAGAGTAAGAAAGGAGGATTGAAAGATGGCAAAGAGAGATTATTATGAGGTGCTGGGCGTAGCCAAAAACGCGTCAGCAGATGAAATAAAGAAGGCCTACCGGAAGAAGGCGATCCAGTTTCACCCGGATAAGAATCCCGGTAACAAAGAGGCGGAAGAGAAGTTCAAGGAGGCTGCTGAGGCCTATGATGTGCTGAGCGATCCGCAGAAACGGCAACGGTATGACCAGTTTGGCCATGCAGGAGTCGGCGGTGCTTCACAAGGCGGTGGCTTTAGTGGTGCCGGAATGTCTATGGATGATATCTTCTCGCAGTTCGGTGATATCTTCGGTGGACACTTTGGTGGTTTCAGTGGCTTTGGCGGTTTTGGCGGTTCGCGTGGTGGAGGCCGTCGTGTCAACCGTGGTTCGGACCTGCGTGTCAAGGTAAAACTGAGCCTTAAGGAGATTGCTACAGGTGTCGAGAAGAAGATCAAGGTGAAGAAATATGTACCTTGTAGCAAGTGTCATGGTAGCGGTGCGGAAGATGAGCATAGCACCAAGACCTGTGAGACCTGTAAGGGTACAGGTGTAGTCACTCGGATTGCCAACACGATTTTGGGACAGATGCAGACACAATCCACTTGTCCTACCTGTGGTGGTGAGGGTAAGGTGATCACGAAGAAGTGTCCGGCTTGTAATGGAGAAGGGGTTGTCCTGGATGAGGAGATCATCACCATCAACATTCCGGCCGGTGTATCGGAGGGTATGCAGCTCTCTATGAGTGGCAAGGGAAATGCAGCCCGCCACGGAGGTATCAATGGTGACCTGCTGATCCTGATAGAGGAGGAGCCGCATCCTGAATTGGTACGCGATGAGAACGATTTGATCTATAACTTGCTGCTGACTGTTCCTCAGGCCGCTTTGGGTGGTACTGTCGAGGTGCCGACTGTCGATGGTCATGCGAAGGTGAAGATTGAGCCGGGTACGCAGCCAGGTAAGGTCCTTCGCTTGCGTAACAAAGGTCTGCCCTCGATCAACAGCTATGGCACAGGTGATCTGATGGTTCACGTGAGTGTGTACATTCCGGAGCATCTCACCTCTTCTGAGAAGGAGATGTTGAAAAAGATGAGCTCATCGGACAACTTCCAGCCGAACAAGAGCGTCAAGAGCAGGATTTTCAGTGCTTTCAAACATTTCTTTGATTGATCTTCTGAGATAGATGCAAGATAAACAACCTCGGTTCTTTTTTTGGGAACCGGGGTTTTATTTTATCCTCTTGGATAATTGATAGTTTTGTCCTACCTTTGCAGCGATAAGGTGTCCTTTGTTCTGTCCGGAACGGAGGATGAAAAGGGAACCAGGTGAGAATCCTGGGCAGACACCGCTGCTGTAAATTCCGATCGGATGTTCTTTGAGCACTGCAATGCCACTGGTTATCACTGAAAAGTGTGTATCGGGAAGGCCTCAAAGAGGAATGAGCCAGAAGACCTGCCTTGTCAGTTTGAATAACAGCTTTCGGGTAATAAAAGCTGAAGACAACGTTTTTAAACAGTTATACGTATGAAATCTATGATGAATGTAGATTGGCGGTGGCACACAGTCATGCTGGGTCTATTGTTCTCCATGGCGGCCTGCCAAGGCAAGAAGGATTCTTCTGCCTCTCTCCAACAGACAACCGCCAAGGAAACCGTTTTTGCGGAACCTATTGTACCGATGTATGCAAAAGGGTTTCGAGTGAATTATGCGGATGAGGGGGTCCTGCTCGACATTCGGGATCCTCAAAACGAGGAGCGTGCTTCGTTTCATTATCTTTTGACCAAACGGGGAAACAAGCCGACACGGATTCCGGAGGGATATACCCCTATCGAGGTGCCGGTCCGTAGCGTTGTCTGCATGACCTCTTTGCAGCTTTCCAATTTTATCAAACTGGGGGAATTGGAACGGGTTGTCGGCATCACCAGTACACGTCATCTTTTCAATCCGGAGATGCAACAGCGGTTGAAGGAGGGCAAGACCCATAAGATCGGTATTGAGGGCAACTTTGACAATGAGGTGATCATCGGCATTCATCCGGATCTGATTCTTATTTCCCCTTTCAAACGGGGGGGATATGATGCCTTGCGTGATGTGGGTATTCCGCTGATTCCTCATTTGGGCTATAAGGAGATGACACCGCTGGGGCAGGCTGAATGGATCAAGTTTGTGGGCTTGCTGACCGGTGAGGAACAGAAGGCGAATGAACTGTTTGCCGGCATCGAGGCACGTTATCAGGAGTTGAAGGCGAAAGTAGCGGATGTGGATAAACGGCCGATGGTGTTCAGTGGTGAGATGCGTGGCGGTAACTGGTATGCTGTGGGAGGAGGCAGTTTCCTGGCTTGTCTCTTCCGCGATGCCGGAGCAGACTATTTCTTGCAGGAGGATGATCGTTCGGGTGGAGTGACACTCGATTTTGAAACTGTGTATAGCCGGGCGGCGGGAGCCGATTACTGGCGTATCGTGAACAGCTATGAAGGAACCTATTCGTATGAGACCCTGCGCAGTTCGGATGGCCGGTATGCAGACTTTAAGGCATTCAAGGAGAAAGGGGTGGTGTATTGCAACATGCGTGAGGTACCCTTCTATGAGAGTATGCCGGTAGAGCCGGAAGTGGTGTTGGCAGACCTGATCCATGTCTTTCATCCCGATTTGTTGCCGGCGGATTATCAACCCTCCTATTATGCTTTGCTGAAATGAAACGCTCCGTAACGTGGATGATGGTACTGTTGTTCATCTCCATTTTCCTGCTGTTTGTGTGTAATGTCTTGATGGGGTCAGTCGGGATTCCGGTAGATGCGGTGATGCGGATTCTTTCCGGCAGTACAGAGGAGTCGGAGATCTGGCAAAACATTATCTGGAAATCACGTGTGCCGCAGTCTCTGACGGCATTGGTGGCAGGAGCCGGTTTGGCCGTCAGTGGTTTGCAGATGCAGACCGTGTTCCGGAATCCTTTGGCAGGCCCTTCTGTGCTGGGAATCAGCTCCGGTGCAAGTTTGGGTGTGGCTTTTGTGGTTCTGTTGTCAGGTAGCTTAGGGGGTGTGGCATTGAGCCGTATAGGCATCTTGGGAGAGGTGGCATTGGTGATCTCCGCCATGATCGGTTCCTTTTCCGTGATGGCTCTGATTGTGTATGTCTCCCAAAAAGTACGTGGGAATGTGACGCTGCTGATCATCGGTGTGATGATCGGTTATGTGGCCAATGCCATCATCGGTGTGTTGAAGTTTTTCAGTGCCGAAGAGGATATCCGGGCCTATGTCGTGTGGGGTTTGGGTAGCTTCGCCCGTGTGTCGGGAGGACAGACGCTGCCCTTCATCGGGTTGATGGCCGTGCTGTTGCCCCTTTCTTTCCTGTTGGCCAAAACCTTGAATCTTCTGTTGCTGGGTGATGCATACGCACGTAATTTGGGGTTGGATATCAAGCGGGCCCGGTTGGAAGTCATTACCTGTTCCGGATTGTTGGTAGCCGTCGTGACTGCCTATTGCGGTCCTATTATCTTTTTGGGATTGGCGGTTCCCCATCTATGCCGGGCCATTTTCCATAGCTCGGATCATCGGATTCTGTTGCCTGGTTCCCTGTTGGCAGGTGCGGCTTTGGCCCTGCTTTGTAATCTGATCGCCCGTATGCCCGGTTTTGAGGGGGCTTTGCCTGTCAATTCGATCACGGCATTGGTGGGAGCACCGGTTGTGGTTTCGGTTTTATTTAAAAAACGTCGTAACGAATGGAACGAATGAATCATCAGGAAGAGACGATCCGCCTTTGTCGGCTCAGCACCGGCTATGCTGTCAAGGGGGGAGTGAAGGTGGTGGCATCCCGGATCGATGCTACGATCTATCGGGGACAATTGACCTGTCTGTTGGGTACGAACGGGGTCGGCAAATCAACCCTGTTGCGCACCTTGGCAGCTTTTCTGCCTCCCTTGGGTGGCTCCATTGAACTGTTGGGAAAGCCTTTGTCTGCTTATACGGACCGGCAACTGGCACGGGTGATCGGTGTGGTGCTGACAGATAAATGTGACTTGCGTGACATGACCGTACGTGAGTTGGTCGGGATGGGACGCAGTCCCTACACCGGTTTTTGGGGCAAACTGTCGGACGAGGATCATAGGAAGGTCGATGAGGCTTTGGACTGTATCCGGATTCGGGCCTTGTCCGGCCGGATGGTACAGACCCTAAGCGATGGAGAACGGCAGAAGGTCATGATCGCCAAGACGCTGGCACAAGAGACCCCTATCATCTTTTTGGACGAACCGACCGCTTTCCTGGACTTCCCCAGTAAAGTGGAGATCATGCAGCTTCTGCTTCGGTTGGCGCATGAGACGCAGAAGACCATTTTCCTCTCTACCCACGACTGGGAACTGGCGTTGCAGTTGTCTGACCAGCTTTGGTTGATGGACCGCCAGACGGGTGTGGTGTGCGGAACACCGGAGTCGCTTTCGCAGGATGGCCATCTGACCCGTTTCTTTACACGCGACGGCATCCGTTTTGATCCGGAAAACCGTCGGTTCTGCATTGAACGACCCACTGTATGAAGAAGGAGAGAGGAACAGAAAAGTGTCAAAAAAATGGACAGTAGTGTCAAAAAAATGGACACTTGATTGGTTGTAAAATAATGTTATGATATTGTCTGATAATTAGTTGTGATTTTGGCATGATTTTTGCATTCTGTTAAGCAGAAAAACATATTAAACAGATGAAAAAGATAACGATCACAACAATTCTTTCGTTTGGCCTGATGGCTTCCGGGGTGGCTCAGGACCAACAATGGACCTTGGAGGCGTGCATGCGTTATGCGGTGGAACACAGTCCGGCTGTGAAAAAGAAGATCTATACACACAACACCTATGTAGGGGAGCGGTCGGCAGCTGTGGCTTCTTTCTTCCCGACGGTTTCCACCTCTGTGTCGGCACAGTACAATTATGGCCGTTCAGTGGATCCGGAGACGAATACCTATAACAACACCACGACTTTTAATAACTATTATGGGCTGGCCACCAGCATTCCGCTATTTACCGGTGGACGGCTCATCAACGAGTGGTTGAGGTCCAAGTCGAATGTGAAGATGGGCAAGAATGACATTCAGAAGGCGAAGGATGATCTGGCGTTGGAGGTGATGCAGGCTTTTGCCGATGTGCTCTATTATCAGGGAACAATCCGCATGGCGTCGGAGAAATTGGAGGAGAGCCGTGGCAATCTTCACCGGACACGACGGCAGGAGGAACTGGGTTTGAAAGGGAGGGCCGATGTGGCACAGTTTGAAGCACAGGTGGCTGCTGATGAGTACGCTCTCACGCACCAGCACAACCTTTTCAATACGGCTATGTTGACGCTCAAGCAGAAAATGAACTTCCCGGGCGATTCGCTTTTGCAGGTTGACACGTTGTTGCCTTCTGTCTCTTTCGATCCGATGGGAGAGGACATTGCAGCCATTGTGGACTATGCAGCCACCCATAATCCGACGGCCCGGCAGATCGATTTTCAATGGCAGGACAGCAAATACCAGTATCGGATTGCCAAAGGGAATCTGTTGCCTTCCATTTATTTCAATGCCGGTATCTCGACCAACTATTTCAAGAATCTGAAGACGGGTCTCTATGATGGCTTCAGTTCCCAGTTCAAGAATAACCGGGGTGAATATCTGGGATTCACACTGAGTTTCCCGCTGTTTGACGGGTTATCCAAACTGACGAATGTACGCCGTTACCGGAACAATCTGAAAATAGCTACGGAAACAAAAACGGAGGTGATGCGCCAGTTGCAGAATGCCATTGAGCAATCGGTGCTCGACCGCGAAGGGTATGCCAAGGAGGCGATTCAGATGGACAAGAAGGTGAAAGCCGATGCCTTGGCATATCGCATCACGGTGCGTAAATATGAGGAGGGACTAATGAGTCCGCTCGATGTACAGAACAGTGGCAATACATTGCTCGGTTCGAAGGCCGATCTTCTGCAGAAGAAGCTCATGTACATGATGAAGAGCCGGTTGGTGGACTACTATAAAGGGAAACCGCTTTATTAATTGGAAAGTCAAACAATACATACATTAATATATATACATTATGGATATTCAGTTGGAAAAGAAAAAAGGAATACAGAAGAAACATATTCCGTATATCGTCGGTGGCGGCCTGTTCGCATGTTTGGTGGGATGGATTCTGTTTGGTAACCATGCCTCTACCTTGAAGGTGGATGGCCGGAGTGTCAGTATCGGTACCGTGAAGCGGGATCAGTTCAACGACTTTGTCCGGGTGGACGGACAGGTACAGCCCATTACCGTGGTACAGTTGAGTCCGGAAGAGGGTGGCATTGTCCAGGAAAAGGTAGTGGAAGAGGGGGCACAGGTGAAACGGGGAGATGTGATCATCCGGTTGAGCAATTCCAATCTGGACTTGCAGATCCTGACTGCAGAGGCTGAATTGGCGGAAAAGCAAAACTTCTTGCGTAATACGCAGGTGACCATGGAGCAGGACAAACTGGCTAATGAAACGGAGAAACTGCAGTATGACATGGACATGACCCGTGCACTCCGGAACTACAGACAGCAAGAGCAGCTTTACAAGGAGGAACTGATTGCGAAAGAGGAGTATCTGAAGGCCAAGGAGGACTATGAGCTGGCCAGCAAGAAACATGCGTTGGTGACAGAACGGCTTCGCCAGGACTCCATTTCCCGGAGCATCCAGATGGAGGAGATGGAGCTGAGCTTGGCAAATATGCGGAAGAACATCCAGTTGGTTCATCAACGGAAGGAGAATCTGAATGTACGTTCCCAAATAGACGGTGAATTGGGGTTGTTGGATGTGGTGTTGGGACAGAACATTACACCGGGGCAGAAAATCGGCCAGATCAATGACCTGTCAGACTATAAGATTGAGGCCATGATTGATGAGCACTACATCGACCGTGTGAAGTCCGGCTTGTCTGCCTCGTTCGACCGGCAGGGAACCAATTTCCTGCTGCGGGTCCGTAAAGTCTATCCGGAGGTACGTTCCGGAAAATTCCGTGCAGACTTTGTCTTCGAAGGAGAACGGCCGGACAATATCCGTAGCGGCCAGACTTACTATATTAATCTGGAGTTGGGACAGCCTACCGAAAGTCTCATGATCCCCAAAGGTACCTTTTTCCAGAGTACCGGTGGCAACTGGATCTTCGTCTTGGACCAGGATGGCAAAAAGGCGTATCGCCGGCAGGTGAGGATAGGCCGCCAGAATCCGCAATACTATGAGGTATTGGACGGTTTGCAGCCGGGCGAACGGGTGATCATTTCCAGTTATGAGAGCTACAAAGACAATGAAGTCTTGATCTTGGAATAAGTTGAATCTTTTCAATATACACACATTTTGTAATGAGGGGCGTTATTTGTGAAAATAGCGCCCTTTTTGCACATTTAATAGAATAGTGTGCAATATGTATTGAAATAATCTTATCTTTGTGCCGCATTTAAACACTATATATATTTATGAAAACATTGAGCATTGGAGATTTGAAGGCCCGTATCCCTATCATTCAGGGTGGCATGGGCGTTGGTATCTCTCTCTCTGGATTGGCTTCAGCCGTGGCGAATGAAGGTGGAATCGGTGTGATTTCCGCTGCCGGGCTGGGTTTGTTGTACAAGAAATTATGTCCTGACAACTACACGAAGGCTGGTAATTTGGGCTTGAAGGAGGAAATCCGCAAAGCACGCGAGAAGGCGAAAGGCATCATTGGCGTAAACGTGATGGTGGCACTCTCTGATTTTGCAGAATTGGTGAAAACCAGTATCGCAGAAAAGGTGGACGTGATATTCAGTGGCGCAGGTCTGCCGTTGGATTTGCCCTCTTTCTTGAAAAAAGGCAGTGTGACCAAGCTGGTGCCAATTGTATCCAGTGCACGGGCGGTCCGGATTATCTGCGAGAAGTGGAAGAGCCATTATGACTACCTGCCGGATGCAGTGGTTCTGGAAGGACCGAAGGCCGGAGGCCATTTGGGGTATAAGGAGAATCAGCTGACAGACGCACACTATTCGTTGGAGGAGCTGTTGCCGCAGGTCGTACAGGAGGTAGCCGTGTTCGAGCAGAAGTACGACAAGAAGATTCCTGTGATTGCCGCAGGGGGTATTTATACCGGTGAGGACATCAAGCGCGTGATGGACTTGGGGGCCTCAGGGGTACAGTTGGGTACACGCTTTGTGACAACGACGGAGTGCGACGCTTCGGAGGCTTTCAAAGAGACCTATATTCATGCGGAGGAAAAGGATATCGAGATCATCAAGAGTCCGGTCGGTATGCCGGGCCGTGCCATTCATAGCAGCTTCTTGGAGAAGGTGAAAGCCGGACTGAAGCAGCCCAAAATGTGTCCTTTCAATTGCATCAAGACGTGTGATATATCGCGCAGTCCCTATTGCATTGTGACGGCTCTTTATCATGCGTTCAAAGGAAATTTCGAGAATGGCTATGCCTTTGCCGGCAGCAATGCCTGGCGGGCTACTCGCATCATGACGGTGCATGAGACCATTACCGAACTGCTGGAGGGATGGCGCAGAGCCACGGTGCCGGTGTCGGTTCCTGTTCGATGAGTCTCACAGGCGATAAAACAAGAAAGGAGTGGGAGGGTATCAGACCCGTCTCACTCCTTTTTTCTTATCATCTGGAGGTTGTCTCCTGCTTAGAATGTACCGGTTGCTTTGTAGGTTTCTACGTCATCGGCATGTACCGGAACCTTCTTGCCCAGCATACGGGCTCCGTCAGCCGTGATCAGATAGTCCTCCTCGTTGCGGATACCGGAGAAGTCTTTGTACGTGAATAGCTTGTCATAGTTGATGAACTCCGTGAACTTATTCTGGCTCTTCCAGAGATCCATCAGTTCCGGAATGAAGTAGATACCCGGTTCAATGGTCAATACGAAGCCCGGCTCCAGCTTACGGCCCAGACGCAATGACTTCCGTCCGAACTGTGTGCTCTTCGGCTGTCCGTCGTAACCCACATACTGTTCGCCCAGGTTCTCCATGTCGTGAACGTCCAGTCCCATCATGTGGCCCAGACCGCAAGGCATGAACATGGCATGTGCGCCCGCCTTGACTGCCTCCATTGGATCGCCTTTGACGAATCCAAGTTCTTTCAAGCCCTCCATGATCACTTTGCAGGAGAGTTCATAGACATCTACAAAAGGAACGCCCGGTTTCAAAGCGGCTACAGCGGCTTCGTGGGCTGCCACCTGAATGTCGTAGATCTCGCGTTGTCGTGTCGTGAACTTCGCATCGGCGGGAATGGTAGAAGACATATCGCCTGCATAGCCCATCTCGGTCTCGGCGCCTGCATCAAGCAACAGCATATCACCGCTCTTGATCAGATGGCTATGGTCGTGGTTGTGCAATGTCTGCCCGTTGATGGTCGCGATGATCGGGAAGGAGAGTTCGTAGTTGTGGCGGTATGCAGCCTCTGCCACAGCGGCAGCCACTTCACATTCACGGATACCCGGACGAACGGTACGCATGGCAGCCAAGTGCATGTCTGCAGTCACGTTACAGGCCTTTTCGATCTCTGCAATTTCCTCTTCGCTCTTGTAGTTACGCTGGTTGACAACCCCCAGGATAAAGGGAATAGAGGGTTTCTCAGCACCCGGCACTACGCCTAACCACTGGAACAGCTTGACCTGATGTTCCGCACGGTAAGTCGGCAGATAATGGATCGTTTGCTTTTGCTGTTGCGCATTCTTCAGGTAGGTCTCGATTTCGCGGAACGGACGGACCTCTGTAATGCCGGCAGCTTCCACCTTCTCTTTGAGTGTCGGCTGGATACCCATCCAAACGATGGCATCAATCGTCAGTTCATCGCCAAAGATGATTTCCCGGTCGTTGTCAATGTCAATAATGGCTGCCAAACCAGCATAGGGCGAACCAAAGAAATATAAGAATGTAGAATCTTGGCGGAAGTGGTAGGTATTGTCAGCATAGTTCATACCGCTTTCATCATTTCCCAAGAACAACAACAGTCCTGAACCGACTGCCTGTTTCAACTTGGCCCGGCGGGCCATATATGTCTCTTTACTAAACATGGTGACTATGAATTTTAATTGTGCAGCAAATATACAATAAAAAACGAATCCTCCTATCAAAACTTTATTTCCTGACGGCATGGAATCAAAAAGTTCCCGTTTCTCCCAGACAAGGGAAAGTCCCCGCATGAGCCTGCATCTGTGGATACTCCAAACTCTAATCCAAATTCTCTAAGCTCTAAGCTAAGTACTCTAAGCCCTAAGCTAAATTCTCTCAGCTAAATCAAGGTAATTTCTTTGTAACCACCTTCCCCGGCCTTACCGTCAAGTCCACAGTCCCGTCCGCATGGATAACCACATCCTCATATCTTGGCTCTACCTCCACCTTTCCATCCACGGCTATCACACCCCATATACCAGGGTATGACTCCATGGCACAGTAGCGTCCTACAGGAGATTTCACGCTTCGATAGACTGGAGGCACAACGATGCGTCCCTTGCTGCGCAATCCCCATTTGTTGCCAATGTTGAACGGTTCCGCCGAAACGAGCGTCGCTATCTGCTGTTCACGCTCCTTCTCTGCTTCCCGTTTGGCCTTGGCTGCCTCCTTCTTTAGATGGTCTGCCACCTGCTCCTCTATCTCACGCACGGCATGGACAATCACCGCCCTGTCCGCCTCGTTCCTCGCCTGACCCAAATGCTCCTTCACCGCTTTTCTCGACCTCGCACTCTTTTTCACATGGTAATAGTTCCCTTTATCGTCCATTACAAGCAGCGTGTAGTCCTCAAACACCCGCATCTTCCAATAGACTCCGCTGTCGTCACCATTCAGCAGGCACACCACATAGCGGGAGGGAGGCCATATCATCATTTTCTTGATTTTCTCCTCCGGCTCACCGCTATAAGGCAGAGACAGATACAACCCATACTTCCCATGCCAGGCCTCGGCTGGAATAGCCTTGACCTCATAGAGTTTCTTGGTCCTTGTACACAAGTACCCTCCGATATTCGCAATCTCAAAATCTCCGAAATGCACGAACTCCGGCATCTGGGCATAAAGTTCCCCATTCTTCATGTCAATAAAGAACTCCCTGCCGCTGACTTCGTCTTCCTCATTCTCGACTCGGGATAGCCCAAGCGAGCTTGGGTCTCTCCTCTCGCTGTTCTTTCGGTTGAATACCCTCAAAAATCCGTTCTCCGCGAAACTCAATTGTTGGAATGGTCCTACCACCAGTTTCGTATTTCCCTGTGTAGTCACCACGCCCACATTGC
>JBJECC010000080.1:0-14594 GCA_051870655.1 Parabacteroides sp.
CAAATAATCGCCCCGTTCAAAGAGGGGACTGACACCGGGAAGCTTGCGGAAACCGAAGGCCTCATACAGGTGAATGGCAGCATGGCAAAGCGCGTTGGTAATGATATAGATACGGCCTTTTCCCTCGCTATCCGCCCGACGGACCGCTTCCTCCAAGAGCCGTCGGCCAATGCCCAGACCACGCAGGGAACGCTCTGTGGTAAATTTGGCTAATTCATAGTCGTAGGTTCGGCCATCCATCGGCAACATGGCGAGGGTACCGACCGGTCGGCCCTCATAGAGGGCTATGAGGATAAAACCACCCTCAATGCCCTCCTGAAGACTCTCCATCTCTTCATAGTCCCGCGGTTCCAGTTTCCATTGTTCCCCAATCCAAGCACAATTGAGTCGATAGAAGTCGTGATAAAAGATGGGAGAGTAGTCGGCTATCTGAATAATAGAGTCGGTGTCCTTTTTGCAAATCATAATTCGTTTTCTTTTATCCTATTTTGTCTATTTTATCTTCTCAATTTCAGCGGTCAGCTCGTCAAGCGTCACGACCCCGGCATGTTCCCACACCTTCTGCTGATTGTGATAAAGGAACAGAGAAGGCAAGGACTTTACCTGCAAGGCTTTGGTCAACGCCAGGTTATCGTCCAGCTCCAACCGGAGCACCTTCAGTTCCTTGTAGTTCTTTTCCAACTCATCCAGAATGGGATGCAGCTTGCGGCAACTGCCACAATATTTGCTGGAAATATCGACCAACAGCAGTGCATGGTCAGCCACCAACTGCCGATAAGCGGCCTCATCAAGTGAAGGCTTGGCGGAGGAAGCCGATTCCACGGGAAAGCCGGCCCCAACCCAAGAGCCTATGCCACCCGGCATGAAATAGACTTCACGAAATCCTTTCTCCCGCAATTGCTTGGCCAGCAGGGCACTCCGTCCTTCCCGAATCGAATAGGTGAAGGTAGGTACCGAGGGGTCGAGCGAGGCAATCAGCTGAGCCGTAGCGGCCGAGTCTTGCAGATTCACGTTCAACGCATGGATCAGGTGATTGGCCGCATATTCCTCAGGCGAACGGGCATCCAGAATCTGCACCTTCCCGCTTCCCGAAATCTTCTGTTCAAACGCTTCAATGGTGAGCGACGGCTGTTGGGCAAACAGCGAAGTCGATAGAAACACCAGAAGACTGATCAATCGAATTGTTTTCATATTCAGAACTGTTTTATATGGAATTATACATTAATTTATCTGATCATTCTGTTCATATTCCACCAAAGGAATCGGCCAGATATAGCCCGGATCGGATGGTGCACACACAATGGGCACCACGCTGCCCTTCTGCTTCTCATAGGTCTGTACACGCCGGTGGATATCCAACGAACGTTGGGCCTCTCCGAGAAACTCCAGGCGACGCTCCTGATAGATCGCCTCCTGCAGATAGGTACCCGTCAGACGAGACTCATCCAAGGCATCTTGCGCTTGCGGAAGGGAACGGCGACGCACACGCAACAGCAGCTCCTTGGCTTTCGCCTCATTCCCCAACTGATCATAGGCCTCTGACAGATTCAGCAGGGTTTCCGCATAACGGAAAATGGGTGCCCAGTCGCTTCCGGTCACGTAGTCGGGGAACTTGGTCAGAATCACGGCTCCTTTATCCTCTCCCAAGAAGGAGGAGAAACGCACATCCGCAGCCTGTGAATAGAGCGGATAGCTGACAATTCCATACGTGTCGTCCACCACGGTGTTCACCCCTTGATAGAAATAGGAACCCAAGGCACTCTGGTTGGTCTCCGCAAAGGGGAACGAGAAGATGGTCTCACTGGTGTAGTAGGGCGTCGTGAAATTCTGTCGGATATCAGCCGTCAGCGCATAGCCTGTGATCGCCTCACCTTCCCGAACGGCCTGCTCCCACTCGCCCCGTTCCAGATAGACCCGTTGCCGCAAGGCATGGACAGCCGCTTGTGTGGCGCGTGTCGTACCCTCATAGGTACCTGCCAGATCAGCGGGCAGGGCAGCCAAGGTCTCGTCAGAGAGATCGGCCAACACCTGATCCCATACGACACGGCAAGAGGAACGGGCCAATCCGTTGTGCTCCAATCCGGTCTCTGCCAACAGGCGCAACGGGACACTGGGGGACTCCGGATCCAGGTTGTACGGAAGGGCATACAGCGTATTGAGGTAATAATAGGCCAGCGCACGGATAAACTTCGCCTCAGCCCGATAGCGGGCATACGGCACGCCCTCCAACTCCTCTGCCTCATCCAGATTGGCCATGAAGATATTGGCCTCGTTGATGGTGGTATAGAGATCATTCCAGATCGAAACATTGACACTGGAGGTGTTGTTGATCACCATTTCATAGGTGTTGATGGCACCACCACCGTTCTGCAGCAGGTACTTCAGATCATCCCCGCGCAGATCCGTATAGAGATAGAGCGACTTGCCGATCACTTCACGTGCCTGCACATAGACGCCCTTCAAATTGGTCTCGATCTTCTCCGGACTGGCAAAAATGGCCGAAGAGGAGATCTCCAGGACAGGATCTTTGTCCAACACAGAATCACAGGCACTGCCTGACAACAAGAGGGCCAGCAACAGGCCGATTGTATATTGTTTGTTCATAACTTCTTCTGTTTTTTAGAATGATACATTGACACCGAATAAAAAGGTACGTGACTGCGGAGTGGTCTGATAATCCGTTCCACCGCTCAGCGTATAGCTGTTGGTATTGGAGGTCACCTCCGGATCGATGCCGGAATAGCCGGTCAGGACAAACAGGTTCTGGGCCTGTGCATAGACACGGATCTTCTTGACTCCCACCGTGGCCAGCCAACGGGACTTCTCGGGCACGGAATAGCCGAGGGTCAGATTCTTCAGCCGGAGGAAATCACCACGTTCTACCCAAATGTCCAACGGGAATGAAGAACCACTGTTGGAGTAGGTATCGCCATAGATCGGCTTGGCATAGGTGGCATACCGGTTCTCCTCCGTCCAGTGGTCGTAATAGACCTCTTCCGCATTGTTCCAGAAGCGGCCGTCAGCCAACGTGCCTTTCGTACCGTTGAAGATCTTATTACCTCCGGAAAACTGGAAGAAGAGATTGAGGTCAAACTGACGCCAGCGGAAATCATGGTTCCAACCGCCGAACCAGGTCGGCAACACATTGCCACAGACATGTTTTTCCAGATCGCTCTGAGAGAAGAGTTTCCCGTCCCGTGTGAAGAACTGCCCCTGCTTCTCGAACATCAGCAATACCTCTTCACCATTCTTGCCATACAGGATCCGGCGACCCGTCTCCGGATCAACCCCTCCGGCATGATACAGATAGAGCTGTCCGACAGACTGGCCCACTACGGTGATGTTGGTCGCACAGGGGGCATTGGCATCCATCAGGGACTCGGCATTGCCCAGACTGGTCACCACATTGTGGTTGGTGGAGAAATCCAGACTCGTATGCCAGGTAAAATTCTTCCGGGAAATGAGATCCATGGAGAGGTTCAACTCGATACCGTTGTTCTTCACGGCACCTGCATTGGTCGTAATGCTGTTGCCGGGAATCCCTTTGGAGGGAGAGACCGGCACGGCCAGAATCAGGTCTGAAGAACGGGTGTCGTAATACCCCAATTCCACATCCAGTTTGTCGAACAGGGTCGCTTCCACGCCCACATCCAACTTGCGGCTGCTCTCCCACTTCAGGTTCTCCGAATCGGCCACCTGTCCGATGGTATAGGCTCCGGAGTCACCGTAGTAGCTGTTCAGATAATAGCTGTATGCGGCATAATCCCCTACATTCGTGTTGCCCACGACACCCCATCCGGCACGCAGCTTCAGATGGGAAATCTTCTTGCGCAACGGTTCGAAGAAGGGCTCCTCCGAAAGGGTCCAGGCGGCAGAGACACCGCCGAAGTTGCCCCACCGGTGATTACGGCTCAATGCAGAGAAACCGTCACGACGTCCGTTCAAGGAGAGGATATAACGGGAATCCCAATCGTAATTGATGCGGACCAGATAGGAGAGCAGACCGTTCTCCGTGATCCGGTTGCCGGTCGCATAGGCATTGTTGTACGCAGCCTCATAGATGGAATAGTCCTGATCCAGCAGATCAGTCCGCATAGCGCCCCAACGGGTCAGCTTCTTCTCAAACACCTCCGTACCGGCCAGCAGGCTGAAGTGATGTTTCTCCGCCAGTGTCCCGTCATACTGCACGGTGTTGGTCCAGGTGTATTGTTGCACCTGTGTCGAAGTGTTGATGGCACGGCCATGATCCGAAAAGCCGTCATCTGTGATGGCCGAGTCGAATGTCCGGTCCTCCAAGCGCAAGAGATCCTTGCCATATTGGGTACGCAGCGTGAGGTTCTTGATCGGCTTCAACTCCGCCGAGAAGTTGTAGAGGGCACGTAGCGAGTTGTTGCGGATCGCACTGTTCGAGTCAAACATCGTGTAGGGATTGGAAAGTCCCTGCGAGACACGGTTGGGACCATATCCGCTCTGTCCATCCTCACTCCAGGGCGAACCGTCGGGATAGTGTGTCGGGAAATTGGGGTTCAAGGCAATCGCGATGCGTGTCAATCCCTCACGCGAGAAGTATCCCCCTTGCCGGGCCCGGTCGAACGTAGCCTGTTTGCTGTCTGTCAACGACACCTTGCCGCCCACCTTCAGCCAAGGGGTGACCTGAGCCTGCACATTGGCCACTGCCTGCAGACGGTTGTACTCATCGCCCCGATAGATACCGGTCTGGTCGAAGTAGTTGCCGGAGAAATAGTAGGTGATCTTGTCGTTGCCGCCACTGACCGACACGGTATGGCTCTGCTGGATACCGGTCTGCAGAATCTCGTCTGCCCAATCGGTGTCCACCACATGTCCCTCGGCATCATACATCAAGTTGAAGGCATTGGTTCCATACTCCGTATGGGCAGTCCCTTCCGGACCCCAGACTCCATACCGGTTGTAATAGGCCTGGTTCTTGTATTCGACAAACTGCTCGGCATTCATCAGGTCATAATAATCGACCACCTGGCTGATGCCGACATACCCCTGATAATTGACCTGGGTCTTGCCCTGTTCCCCCTGTCGGGTCGTGATCAGGATGACTCCATTGGCCGCACGCGAGCCATACAAGGCAGCGGCAGAGGCATCTTTCAGGATGTCAATGCGGACAATATCCGCCGGATTGATGTCTGCCAAGGCGTTCGAATCACCTCCGTAGGACTGATTTCCCGCAATCATCGGGATACCGTCGATCACATAGAGCGGCTGTGTGCCGGACGTGATGGAGTTCACACCCCTGACTCGCACAATCGGAGCTGTTCCCACAGCGCCCGAGGGAGTGGTAAGACTGACACCGGAGGCTTTTCCCGCCAATACCGATTCGAAACTCTGCGTAGCCATGTCTTTCAACGAGTTTTGTCCGAGGCTGGCCACGGAGGTGGAGAGGTTCTCCCGCTTCTGTGTACCGTAGCCGACCACGACAACTTCATTCAGTTTAAAGGTGTTTTCATTCAATTCGATGAACAACGGGGATTCCGCTTCGAAAATATCCATCTCGAAATTGTCATACCCGATGTAGGAGACCACCAATGTCACCGGTAGTTCTTCTTTGGTTTCCAAACTGAAGTGTCCATCCAAATCAGTGGTGGTACCGCCACCCTGCTCGGTCTTGATCGAAATAGCAGCCCCGATGATCGCACTCTGCGTACGGGCATCGACCACGGTTCCCGTGATGGAAGTCTGGGCGGCTACTACCCAGGGCAACAGGAACCCGATTGTCGCAAAAAGCCATCTGTTCAATTTTTTCATACGTCTTTTTTCCTTTTTCTTTTTGTCTGTTTGTCATTCATTTTTCACACTGCAAAGTTGCAGATTGCGACAAACCTGTACAATCCCTTTGACGTGGTATATTTCTACCCGTTAAAATACCATAAGCAAGGTATTGGGGCGTTTTCAAGGCTACTCTACTTTTGCACCCGTATTAACACAGTATATATATATGTCATAAATGGAAACAATGAAAACAGACAAAGAACAGACAAATCCGGAGATCGTGACTGCCGATCGGTTTCAGTGGTCGGACCTGATCCGGAAAGAGGATTGGCAGGCCATTTGGGGTGCCTTCCTGCTGATTGCCGTAGTGGCAGTGGGTGTGGTCGGAGGATTCTATGATTTCTCCGGTGCTAAATTTGACACGTGGGGCACAGAGACAAACCCCTATGTATGGGATGTGATCACGGCCAAACAGAGTGGGAAATGGTTGGCTACCGGAGTGGCGTTCACGTTGATATTTACCATCGGCAACTGGCTCCAGCAGAAAAAGGTGGGAGCTTTCCTCCGTGCTTTTGCCGCGCTATACCTGCTGACAACGGTGGTCCGCCTGATCTCGGCACAGGTGCTGTTCAACCGCTATCTGGAATATGCCTTTTGGGCGTTGCTGTTGGGATTGGTCATCTCCAACCTGTTCCATACGCCCTCCTGGCTGAAACCGGCTCTGCAAACGGAGTTTTACATCAAGACGGGACTGATCATCATGGGGGCGGAAGTGCTCTTCTCCAACATCGCCAAATTCGGGCTTTATGGCTTGGGCATCGCCTGGGGTGTGACCCCCATTGTCATCATCTTCATGTGGCTGTTAGGGACGAAATGGCTCAAGATCCAGGACAAGCCTCTGGTAATCACCATTGCAACGGCCACCTCTGTCTGCGGTACGTCGGCCGCCATTGCAGCCGCAGCGGCCAGTCGGGCCCGGAAAAGCGACCTGGCCTTTGCGGTGGGCACGTCACTTATATTCACTGTCATCATGATGGTCGGTCTGCCGCTCCTGATCCAGGCCGTAGGGATGAGTCCGCTGTTGGGAGGTGCCTGGATCGGTGGTACAGTCGATTCCACGGGAGCAGTCGTACTGGCCGGACAGGCTTTGGGCGATCTGGGCGGTGTGGTGGCTGCCTTGGTCAAAATGATCCAGAACATCCTGATCGGCTTCATTGCGTTTGGCATCGCGCTCTTCTTCACGACCCGTGTAGATCGGCGACAGGGTGACACGGTAGGCATCGGAGAGATCTGGCAACGCTTCCCGAAGTTTATCCTGGGTTTCGTCGGGGCCTCCCTGATCTTCTCGTTCGTGCTCCAGCCCACACTGGGCACCGAGACCACGACCGACATCGTGAAACACTTGGGACAGTTCAAGAACTGGGCCTTTGCCCTGGCCTTTACCTCCATCGGACTGGAGACTCACTTCGGTTCATTGCGGGAACAATTGCAGGGCGGGAAGCCGGTCACCCTCTACATCATCGGCCAGCTTTTCAACCTGTTGCTGACCCTGCTTGTCGCCTGGCTGCTGCTGAGCGGTGTGCTCTTCCCCATTCCTACCATCGAGATCTGATCAGAGAGGAGAGTTTGCCATGAAATGGACCAATCGCATCGGTTTAGCCTTGTTGGTTATCGCACTGCCCGTTACGTTCTATCTCATCTGCCACCGGACCGGCCTCATCGCCGGTCTGGACTTTGGCAGCGGCCAATACTACTACACGGACATCCCCAACTGGGAACACTATTTCTCCCAGACGCATTTCACCTCTCATCTCCCCCTCCTGCCCGGCATCCTCCTCTTCCTCCTGTGGGGATATGCCATGCTGAAACTCTGGGAATGGGTAGATAAGAGGTGAAACTATATGATCTTATGCGGACACGACCACGCGTCTGATCCAACGGTAGTGGCCCTGCTGTACACAAATCAGATACCAGCCGGATTGCGGTACAGCCACACGAAGCGATCCTGCCACGTCACTCGCCCGATACACCGGTTGACCTGACAACGCAAAGATCTGCACATGTACAGGAGCGGCCAACTGCAGTTGGATGAAACCTTTGCCTACTTCGATCCGGACACCATCTTCCAACGACTCCACAGCCGTGGGATCGTAGGCGGACAATTCCGTACTTCGGGTCACAATGACTTTACCGGCAGCATCAAATGCCTCTGTCTCCACATAATAACTTTTCAGCGGATCCAAACCGGTCAACAAGAATGAGAGTTCGGAAGCACGCAACAAATTACCATCCTTATCCAATTCACATTGCATAACCAACTCCTTCTTTGTCTGATCCTGATACACATTCAACAGATAGCGGACAGCATTCTCCACCTTGACCCATGTAACGGTTGCCGTAGTCTCGCCACGTTCATCTACCACAGGATTCGGAATCTCCGGAGTGACGGGAACGTCCGGTGTGTCTGGCGTATCTGGTACATCAGGGATAACAGGCACATCGGGATCACCCGGAGTCGGATCGGGATCAGGGGTTGGGTCTGGTGTAGGGTCTGGATCCGGATCGGGAGTCGGATCTGCTGTCTTGGGCTTTACCGTCAAAGTAAGCGTAGCTTTGACAGATGAATTCTCTTCTGATTCTACGGTAATCGTCACCTTTCCCTCTTTCTTTGCAGTCACCTTACCAACGGCATCCACAACGGCAATCGTCTCGTCACTACTGCTCCAAACCAATCCTGTTTGTGTCGTATTCGAAGGTGTATAAGAAATACCCAATTGCAAAGACTTGCCGACTTCCACTTCTGAAGCACCTATGATTGACAATCCGGTGACAGGTATGGCTATATCGATTTCCAGTTTTTCCTCAGCTGCGGAGGTAATCGGTCGGATATAGGCTTGGAACGGCTTCACATCACCAGATTCCTTTTCAAAGGCACCGTTGCCTACCTGCAGAGCATACACCTGTTCCGAAGAGGCTACCGGTTTATACGTACCTACAAACTCGAACCCATCGCCCTGCACCACATACTCTGTTTCTGTCTTGGGCAAGGTCTGTGCCCCATCTGACTCAAACTTGATTTCACCCTGTCCCGGTGTCTCGTACAGATAGGGCGTGTTGGCCTTCAACTCCGTCACTTGTACGAACTGCTTATCAACCAATTCATAGAATTTCACATCCGTATCTCCGCTTCGCAAAGAGGAAGGTATAAAGCTCCATCCTGTCGGGATGAAAGGCAAGCAAACCGTTCCCCAAAATGTCTCTGGCTGGCTTTCCTCGCTCAGTTCCGGAGTCGGCTGATTTAAGGTAATAGAGACTTCTACATTGATTTCAACAGTTATATTGTAGATCCAGTTACCGAACAATTCGATCGTTTGGGCAACAAACGATTCAGCCATCTTGACCACCACATTTGACTCATCTTTCAATTGGGAATCTTCCGGAACACCTACAATCGCATTCGGATTACTATTCTCCATCAAGTCTCCCAACGAAGTCCCTTCAGAGAGAATCTCATCTACATTGGATGGCATATCCACAAACGTGAGCGATTCCTTATCAGATAATAACCCTTTCAACGCCTCCTCTGCTGCCGATTTCTCTTCTTCAGTCCCTGCTGTAATGGTCGTATTACTTAAATCCAAGGAACCCAATTGTGAGCCATCCTCACCTGTCAGTTTATCATTTAAGTCACCAAGTTGATCCGATGTCAACTCACCTTCACCGACTGTCACCTCTTCTGTCTTATCTGTAATACCCTCAAAAGGATCCTCTTGATCCGGATCTACCACAACGGGCAAAGTCCAGATTTCCGGTTGGCTGGGATAGCCCAACTGCTGCTGGCTTTGGAAAGACCAAAAAGCCGGAACCTCTGTTATTTCACCATTCCGATACATTTTCAACGTAATGGTTTCGCCGTTTTCCCGATTACTCCGGACACGCAGATAAAAATAGGATAATTCAGATTGCCATTCAGCAATACCTCTGCATTCATCGCCTACAAAAGCGGCTAATTCTGCATCCGCAATGGTCTCTCCGTTTTGAACCAAACGGCCATAAACCGTCATATCGTACTGATATTGATAGATGTCACATTGCCATCCAGCGGCATTTTGCGCTCTTCCCCCGAAGGGAAAGAGACACAATACAGCCAACATGATCATTATGAAACATTGATGTATTCTCATATTCTTATCTATAATTATATTAGACACTTACTTTGATTGACTATTGGAGACCTTCAGGATCTTCTTATACAGATATCCGGCCGGAGTTTCCAATCCTACTAAATAATACCCGTCTGCATAGGATGAGAAATCGATCTGGTTAGAAGATCCCAATTCCTGAACAGACAATACCGCACCGTTGACAGATACTACATAGACCCGTTTCACTTGTGAATAATCACCACCCAAATACAATGTGGTCGATACCGGATTCGGATAGGTATAGAGATCTACCTCCATCGGGTCAATACCGGTCACATAATTATTCAAATGTAACGAATAGGGTTGTGACACATTGCCCACTGTAGCTTCACTGAACGATACGCTCTCCTGCATATCAAAGGTCTCACCGGTCGCATTCTCATAAGCCTTGAATGTCACCTTCTCACCAGCGGTCGAACCATGTACGGTCAAGAAGAGTAATCCCTCCACATATTGACCGATACCCCGGCACTCCTTGCCCACAAAGGCACCTACCGTAAAGGCTCCCGGTTCCTGCACCATGGTCTTGTGATAAACCTTGGCCACCATACTCATATTGTTCGGATACTTGTTGGCATCGTAACTCCACGGTGCAACCTGTGAAGAACGTAACGACAAATTCTGAACCGTGGCATAAACACGCTCATAATGGAATTCAGTATTCTGGCCGGCATAGTACATATACCCCTTACCCGGTTCCATCACCTGCAGGGTACCGATCCAACCGGAACCGTTAAACTGGGCAAAACCATCCTGACCCTTTACCTCATCGTTGACCGAAGCATTCAGATTCTTCAAGACATTATTCGGTGTAGAAGCTTGTCCCGGAATGTAGCCCAACCAGTTCCAACCTTTGTGTAATGAGATACTCATCTTGTCCGGCATGATGGCTGTGCCCTCTTGTTCAATGGAACCACTACCTGACAATTTCAATTTATAAGACACCTTCGGATCCAACTCTTTCAAGTTGCCTGTCAATCCCAACTTCGGATCATGAACCAATTCCTGAGTCTGGCTCTGGAAACGTTCCACCTTGTCTAAGACAGCTTGTAAGAATACCTTCGGATCCTTTACATCCGCTGTATTGACAGAAACCCAGTTCCAGCCGGATTTCAACTCTACCACCGTAGAAAGATTGACCGGAGTAAATGTTGCCTCTACGGTAGATTCACCCTGTACCGTATAGAGATAAGGATTATTTTTGGAAATAATCTTGCCATCCTCTTTCCAACCGGCAAAGGCATAACCTGCTGTCGGAGCAGCTTCCAACAGAACAGTCTCCTTGTAGGGATAAGAACCGGTAGCCCCCTTCTCCATGATACCTTCAGCCGGATCACATTTCACTGTGATTAGATAGTTGAGCGGATCAAAATTGGCCACCAAGGTCTTGCTCCCGATAGCCGTATAAGTATAGGTAGCTTCCGTAGAGATCACTTCGCCATTGATTGTCCAACTGCGGAAACGATATCCCTTTGCAGGAGTAGCCTGCAAAGCAACCGAAGCGTTGTGATCGAACACACCAGTCTTTTGATTTACTGTACCAGCCTCTTCCGGAGAAACTTGGAAAGTCAACGTGACATGGCCTCCAATATACTGATTCCAACAAGCCTGTTCACCTGTCTCACCCTTGAACTGTTCCACATCAACAATCTCTGCTGTCTGAACCGTCAAGACAAAGAAACCATCCTTATCTTTAGTTACCTCAGTTAAATCCAATTTGAATACTTGATTATCTTCACCCACAGGAGAGATTCGAATTCCTGTCACATCCACCTTAGTTCCCTGACAGGTCAATTCCAAATCCTCAACCGTAAAGGTCGTCGGGTCAATGGCCTTATTGAACGTTACAGTCAATTCTGTCACGGGTTCATTAGCTGTCTCTGTCGGAGCACCTGCAATAGATGCAACCTTCAAATAGGTGGCAGGACGTGGTTCGAATGTCAAGATATACTCTTGCTGACCAGTCGTAGCAAAACGATCTACAAAGTGCAAACGATTCTCATAAAGCGGATCTTTACCATCGCGCAATGTACGATCCGTCAGCCATACATTTCGCAAACTGATCTCAGCACCATCACTGACGCGACGCACACTAATCAGTTTCTGATGGCCTCCAGTCGGATCATTGAGACTACCATAGTTCCAACCTGCCTGCACCGGATTGACTATTAATCTGTATTGTGTATTATCACCCGTGCAAGTTGCCTGGGTCGTTACATAAACCTCTTCATCTGTACCATCCGACAAATACATGTGATCTGGTAAATCATTGGCATCTTTGGTTTCGTTGACCATAAAACCTGTCAAGATTGCTCCCTCTACCGGATACTTGATACTACGGATCAATTCTTTGATCGTTACCTCATCCAACAGGGACAGATCCGGATTACCATAACTGGTCACATGAGTAGCCTTTACATCATAATCCACAAAGTGTCCCAACAAGGAGCTGGTGAACCACCACTGTGCATAGCTGGTCTGATTGGCTGGAATCGTACCAAATTCTGTATAAGCACTTCCGTCACTACTCAATGGCAACACCTTATCTTCTCCATTCAACGAAGAACCAATCATTTTGAACTCCACAGCCAAACCCTTTTCATTTTCGATAATCTTCGGTTGCTGCGTTGTCATCCGAATATTGGTTCCGTCTCCAGCTCCAATATTGTGGATCAACAAAGAGAATTCAGCCGGTTCAACTGCTTCAACCTCCTTGGTCAAGGGATCATCACCCAACAAATCCCGTTGCATGAAGTAAGTCATCTTCAGGTTCGGAGATGGATTGACGGTCATAGCAACCGGATACAGATCACGAGTCACCTCCAAATTGGTAAACGGATCCAAATAGGTCAATGTACCACCAAACGTATAAACTTTCGGTTTGGTTGGTGCCGCATACTTGGTCGGAATAAACTCTATAATCGCTGAACCTGTTTGCTGAGCAGCCAATTCCCATTCACCAGTCAATTCACCCGTGAATGTTTTCAACTCTTTTGGTGTAATCTGCATCTCATGAGAGGTAGCTATATTACCCTCTTCGTCCTTAACCTCCAATTCCAAACGAACATTCTTCATAGCAACACTCTCATGACCATTCGAGACAGTCAATATACCTTTGAAAGCCTGACGAGTCATTACCATAGTTTGAGAAAAAGATAAAGAAATAGAAGCACAAACATTCTTTGTACCTTCTTGGTCTTCTTCACTTAGATACAAGTCTATAAACTCATCTAACATTTCAGACACCGAAGAATACCCCTCAGATTGTGCATAATCCTCTGCTTCCTGAACTCTTGTTGCACATTGATTCCATACCTGATCATCCGTATTGAGACTATTCATTTTTGCAACAAAGTCCACAAATTTGTCTTCAGAAACACTTTCGGGTAAATGAAGAGCATAATCTGCAGGTAACTGTATTTTCCCATTTTCGTCTTGCAATGAAATAATATAATCCATACAAGTTTCAAACTCTGCAACAGTCACATTTGACCAAACATCTCCATACGACTCCTCAAGCAATCTTATGACAGCTGCACTTTCTTCGCTAATATAATAAAAATTCTGTTCCCAAATATCAGTTTCTGAAGATTTTAAGTTAGGACTTATACATTTGTCATATATGTTGCTTACATCTTTCAAACACGAAAGTGCTCCTGTAACATATCCAAGAATTTTTGCATTGATATTCAACTCCTTACCTACTATTTTAGCATAACAAGATAATAATCCAACAGCACAAGAAGAAATATCAATTGAGCCAGAGACTACTGATTGTCGTTTAGCGGATGAATAACAAGATACTGCAGTACTAGTACAACCTAAAACTTTTGCTGCATTCTTGTACAGTTTAAGACCTGGATATACATCCGCTAAAACATCTGCCAGCA
This sequence comes from Parabacteroides sp., assembly GCA_051870655.1. Lineage (GTDB taxonomy): Bacteria > Bacteroidota > Bacteroidia > Bacteroidales > Tannerellaceae > Parabacteroides. Next base: position 13,838 of record JBJECC010000080.1, read on the forward strand.
ATGCACCACAAGACAGTAAACTTTGACCAGCCGCTAACATACATGGACTTAAAGAAGATGGATTATCTTCAATATCAGGATTATCCTCTCCTTCATTTCCATCATCTGGATTGGAATCTGGATCACTAGGTTTCTGATTATTGGTGTTACAATAATCTGGTTTTACTGTAGAAGGACCACCACCAGTAGAATACCAACCTCCGTAAGATTTACCGGAACCAGATCCAACCGCACTAACTACAGATCCAACAATTGTGGGAACAGTGGACCATCCCATTACATAATTGGGACCTCCATTAGAAACTGTACAATCACCTCCAACTTTCCAGACAAATTGTTGAGTATGAATTTTGGATTCGATACAAGGATCTGAATGACGTTCCAATATTTTAAGCTGAACACAAGGAGCATCAATCGGATCGTCTTCATAATCCGGACCAAATACGGGGTCTGGACTCGGATCAGGATTGGGAGTTGGGTCAGGATCTGGTGTTGGATCCGGATCTGGAGTCGGATCTGGTGTTGGATCTGGATCTGGTGTTGGATCAGAAGGATTATACTTCACATTCCAAAAATAACCTTTGACTGTTTCCATTTTTACATAGACTGTCGTACTCGATTGGGCAGGCAAATTAGCAATCGGCATTTCTGACAAGAACGTAAAATGCGCCCCCTCCGATTCTGGCATAACCACCTCAACATTCTTTGCTGTAACCAAACCAAGATTAGTAATAGGCAAAGCAATGACCTGAGATCG
>JBJECC010000081.1:0-14593 GCA_051870655.1 Parabacteroides sp.
CCGCAAGACAACTATCCCGATTCGCTGGACAAGTATCGCAAACTCATGAATCAGAAACAATGGGAAACGGGTGAAGACGACGAAGAGCTGTTTGAATATGCCATGCATCCGGCACAGTACGAAGCCTACCGTTCCGGAAAAGCGAAAGTGGATTTCAAAGTGGATGTAGCCAAACGTAAAGCCGAGAAGCAACAGGCGGCACATCCGGCAGCCGATCCTGTCCAGGCTCCGATTGCCCTGCCGACCACACCACAGGTCATGACGATCGATGTCAACGGACAAACATACCGGGTCACTGTTGCATACGGTGATACACCTCAGACAAATGTTGCTCCGGCACAAGCTGCTGCCACACAGGCGGCAGTTTCCACTCCGGCAGCTGCTCCGGCAGGTGCCGGCAAAGAGGTTCTTTCACCCCTTGAAGGGAAATTCTATTTAGTAAAGAACACATCCGAGACACCGATCAAAGTGGGTGATGTCGTCAAGGAAGGCGACGTGCTCTGCTATGTAGAAGCCATGAAGACCTACAACGCTGTGCGTGCGGAATTTGGTGGTACTGTGACATCCATCTGCCTTTCCAGTGGAGATGCCGTATCTGAAGATGACCTGTTAATGACCATTCAGTAATGAAGGAGATATTTCAGAATCTATATGACATGACTGCGTTCAGCAACATCATTGCTGAACCGCAGTTTTTAGTGATGTACGCCATTGCATTCGTATTGCTCTATTTGGGTATCAAAAAGCAATATGAACCTCTGCTGTTGATTCCCATTGCCTTCGGTGTGTTGCTGGCCAACTTTCCGGGAGGTGACATGGGGGTTATCCAAGCGGATGAGAATGGACTGGTGAATGTACATGGTGAATTGCGGAACATTTGGGAAATGCCTCTTCATGACATCGCACATGAACTGGGTATGATGAACTTCATCTATTACATGCTGATCAAGACAGGATTCCTGCCTCCTATCATCTTTATGGGAGTTGGTGCACTGACTGATTTCGGCCCGATGTTGCGTAACCTGCGACTCTCCATCTTCGGTGCAGCTGCCCAATTGGGTATCTTCACCGTACTGTTGGTAGCCATTCTGATGGGATTCACCCCGAAAGAGGCGGCTTCCCTGGGCATCATCGGGGGAGCAGACGGCCCGACAGCCATCTTCACCACCATCAAACTCGCGCCCCACTTGTTAGGACCGATTGCCATTGCGGCCTACTCCTATATGGCACTGGTACCTGTCATCATTCCGATTGTCGTACGAGTGATGTGTTCCAAGAAAGAGCTGATGATCAACATGAAGGAACAGGACAAGAAATTCCCGTCCGGTGTGGAGATCAAGAACATGCGTGTGCTAAAGATCATCTTCCCGATTGTTGTCACCACGGTGGTGGCCCTGTTTGTTCCGTCCGCTGTTCCTTTGATCGGCATGTTGATGTTTGGTAATCTGGTGAAAGAGGTAGGATCAAACACCTCCCGCCTGTTTGATGCGGCATCCAATACCATCATGAACGCTGCGACCATCTTCTTGGGTCTTTCTGTAGGGGCCACCATGACATCCACGGCATTCCTGAATCTTACCACCATCGGCATTGTCATCGGCGGTTTCCTCGCCTTTGCCTTGTCCATTGCCGGAGGTATCGTATTCGTGAAAATATTCAATTGTTTCACGAAGAAGAAGATCAATCCGCTGATCGGAGCCACCGGTTTGAGTGCTGTGCCGATGGCATCCCGTGTAGCCAATGAGATCGCATTAAAATATGATCCGAAGAATCATGTCCTGCAATATTGCATGGCCAGCAACATTTCCGGTGTCATCGGTTCCGCGGTCGCTGCGGGTGTGCTGATCTCCTTTTTAGGGTAAGTTACATGTTCTATTTTTATTGTGTTCACCGTTGGGGGATTGCTTCGGCAGCCCTCAACGGTTTCTCTTATGCCTCTGAAAATCCACCTTTCACCCACTTTTTACAGGCCCAACCACGAAAAAAACTCTCTTTTTAACAAAAGGGGCTGAAAATATTCCGAATAAATGCGTGGAATCCCAAAATATTTAGTTTAATTTGTGAGTCGATATAGGAAGTTTTATCCTTTTCTTAAATGAGATTGCAATATGAAGGACACTCAAGGAACTAATTTGCCGGAAGAAGAGGGCAAATTGGAAGAAACTAAAATGCCGGCTGAAGAACCGGAAAATACAACGGCCGAAGAAACATCGGAAGTGGTATCCGTAGCCGCAGGTAAGATAACAAAAGAAGAGATTCTTGACAAGTTAGCTGAATTGGTCAACGATGCAGCTGAGGTTGCTCGTGCTGATGTAGAAGCACTCAAACAGGCCTACTACAAGATTCGGCGAAACGAAGTCGAAGAAGAAAAAGCTGCTTTTCTTGAAAACGGCGGCGAAGAAAAGGATTTTGTAGCTTCTGAAGATGAAATCGAAAACAAAATCAAAGAATTGCTGACCACGTATAAAGAGAAGAAAGCTGCAGCGATGGCTGAAGAGGAGCGTATTAAGAATGAGAATTACGCCCGCAAACTTCAGCTCATTGACCAGTTGAAGGCTTTGACTGAAAGTTCAGACGATTTCAACAAGTTGTACAATGATTTCAAGGAGATCCAGCAAAAATGGAAGGAGATTAAATTGTTGCCGGCTGAACATGTCAACGAATTGTGGAAAAACTATCAGATCTACTCAGAAAAGTTCTATGATCTGATCAAGATCAACAACCAGTTCCGCGACTATGATTTCAAGAAGAATTTGGAGATGAAGACAGCTCTGTGCGAGACTGTCGAGCGTTTACAGACAGAACCGGATGTCATTTCTGCATTCCATCAATTGCAGAAACTGCATCAGCAATGGCGTGAGATCGGTCCTGTAGCAAAAGAATTGCGGGAGGATCTGTGGGCACGATTCAAGGCTGCCTCTACAGTGATCAACAAACGCCACCAAGAGCATTTCGAGAAACTGAAAGCGAAAGAGCAGGAGAATCTGGAAGCCAAGACAGCGATCTGCGAACAGATTGAAGCCATTGATTTCTCTACCTTGAAGTCATTCAAGGACTGGGAAAACAAGAACAAAGAGGTCATTGCTTTACAGGAGAAATGGAAGACCATCGGTTTTGCTCCGAAGAAATACAATGTCAAGATTTTCGAACGTTTCCGTGCAGCGTGCGATGCCTACTTCAACAAGAAGAGCGAATTCTACAAGACGCTGAAGGAGGAGATGGAAAAGAACCTCGAATTGAAAAAGGCGCTTTGCGAAAAGGCAGAGGCTTTGAAAGACAGCACAAACTGGAAAGAGACAACAGACCAGATGATCGCTTTGCAAAAGGAATGGAAGAAAGTGGGATCAGTGGCCCGCCGCTATTCAGACTCCATTTGGAAACGGTTCATTACGGCTTGTGACTACTTTTTTGAGCAGAAGAACAAGAATGTCGTTTCACAGCGTAGCGTAGAGCAACAGAATCTGGCTGCCAAGAAAGAGGTGATTGCCAAAATCAAGGCGTTGGACGAGAACTCGGATCACAACGAAGCCATTGCCACGTTGAAAGGGTATATGGCAGAATGGAACAGCATTGGATTTGTTCCGTTCAAAGACAAGGACAAGATTTACAAAGAGTATCACGAAGCTGTGGACAAGCAGTTCGATCGGCTGAAAGTGGATATGAACGAACGTAAGATGCAGTCGTTCCGTAACAATCTGAGTTCAATGGCTGACAGTAACGAAAATGGGAAGGGACGCCTCTATTCAGAACGTGACCGGCTGGTTCGTACGTATGAACGCATGAAAAACGAATTGCAGACCTACGAAAACAACATCGGATTCCTGAGCGTATCTTCGAAAGGCGGTGGCGGTCTCGTCAAAGAGATGGAACGCAAGATCGAGAAGCTGAAAGAGGAAATGGAGCTGGTGATCAAAAAGATCGACACAATAGACGAGAATTTGGAATAAAGTATTATAAAAAAATAGTGTGGCAAAGCCGTCCGTCTGTACAGGGCGGCTTTGTTTTGTTTACCTCCATGCCACGATTACATTATTTCAACCCCGGCCACGAAATGGCTATTCTGTTAGGGAAAGAGAACTATACACCGACACGTAACGTCCAGAAGATGCGTAAAGAATTGGCTTTCTTGCCTGTTTGGTATGCAGATCCGGAGGACTATGTGTTGGTACCCAACAATTATGCACCTCGTTTTTTCTCCAATCTTCCGAAAGCATTAAGGCCATTTGCCAAGGTGGTGACTCCCGCTGATTTGAAACAGATGAAAGAGAGCCTGCCTCCTTTGGAGGCGACCCCTTGGGGAATCTCTCCTGACAGCCTTGCCTATTTCCGTCAGTTGCAAGAGGAAACAGGCATAACGCTTTCTATTCCGGAATGGAAAGAGGCCTATCGGCAGTTGACCAGCCGAAAGACGGCAGCCGCCTGCTTGGATGAAATTCGTAATAGGTTGCCGGATATGGAGCTGCCCTACCCTCCTAAATTCTGTACCCGGATCGAGGATGTGGACAAATACTTACGACTCAAAAACGCACCGTTTGTACTCAAAACACCCTTTTCCTCCTCAGGAAGAGGGCTCTATTGGCTGACGGAACGCAAATTGATGGCCAAAGATCGGGTCTGGCTCCGTGGAGCCCTCAGTAAGCAGGGAACCGTCAGTATTGAAAGCGGCCTGGACCGTTTTCAAGATCTGGCCATGGAGTTCTACTCAGATGGAGAGGGGCATCTCCGTTTTGAAGCATTATCCGCATTTGGTACCTCAAGCCGTGGAGCCTATCAGGGAAATGCCTTGGAGTCACAAGAGGCGATCCGTTTCGGAATCACCAAATTTGTCGGAGAGGAAACCTTTCAACAGATTCAGGCGGTCGTACAGCAAGTACTACAAGAGACATACGCCTCCATTTATAAAGGATATTTAGGGGTTGATATGATGGTCTATCGCGACAAGCAGGAACAATTCCACCTGCATCCTTGTGTAGAAGTCAATATGCGCTACACCATGGGGCTGTTAGCCCATAAACTGGCAGAAAGGTGTCTGCCCCAAAAGAAGATCGGTGATACCTACATCACCTATTTTTCCAAGGAAGGGGAAGCATTGGCACAACATAACTTGATGAAGAAGGCCTACCCTCTGGAACTGGCAGGCGACCGTATCGTAGGATACATGCCACTCTGCCCTGTTACCAAAGAGGTTCACTACTTAGCCTACATGATTATCATGTAACTCCATCATCCGTGCGATGCCCATCTCAAGGCCGCGCAGTTCTGCGATCCCGCGCATGCGTCCAATACAGGAATAGCCCGGATTGGTCTGCTTGCGCAGGTCGTCGATCATCTGATGGCCATGATCCGGACGTACCACGATACGACGTTGTTGCTGTTGTTCTACCTCCAGCAATGCCTTCATCATGCCAAACATATCCACATTGCCTTCCAGATGGTTCGCCTCATAGAAATTGCCTTCACTGTCACGCTGTGTACTACGCAGATGCACGAAATGGATCCGCTCTCCCCACCGTTTCATCATACCGGGTAAATCATTGTCCCCCCGCACACCAAAAGAGCCGGTGCAGAGACAGAGCCCATTGCTGACATTCGGTACGGCCTCGACCAACAACCGGAAGTCATCTTCCGTACTCAAGATACGGGGCAGACCCAAAATAGGATAAGGGGGATCGTCCGGATGGATCACCAGCTTCACGCCTGCCTCATCGGCTACAGGAGTCACCTCCTGCAGGAAATAGATCAGATTCTGACGCAATTGATCCGCACTGATGTCGCGATAGCGATCCAAGGCCTCTTGGAATTGTTGTACCGTGAAACTCTCCTCCGAGCCAGGCAATCCGGCCAACATATTGCGAGTCAACTGCTCCTTATCCGCTTCGCTCATCGTTGCATAACGGGCTTCCGCCTTGGCACGGTCCGCTTCACTATATTCCCGTTCTGCACCCGGTCGCTTCAAGATAAAGAGATCAAACGCCATGAAAGCGGCACGTTCAAAACGCAACGCACGTGAACCGTCCGGCATCTCATAGCACAAATTGGTCCGGGTCCAGTCCAACACAGGCATAAAATTATAGGTCACCACATCCACACCACAAGCTCCTAAATTCCGGATGCTGCTTTTATAATTATCTATGTAATGCTGGAAATTACCCGTCTGGGTTTTGATATGTTCATGTACCGGTACGCTCTCTACGGCACTCCAACGCAAACCAGCCGCCTCAATCATCTGTTTCCGCTGCTGGATCTCCTCTACAGGCCATATTTCGCCATTGGGAATATGATGCAAAGCTGTCACAATGCCCGTTACTCCGGTCTGCCGGATATCGGATAGGCTGATCGGATCATTGGGTCCGTACCAACGCCACGATTGTTCACATAAATACATAGTGTTCTATCTGTTTTTGAATGATTAAATCGAAAATGCATCAAAACCGCCATCTACCACAGCCACTGTGCCCGTTACGAAACTGGAGGCTCCACTGATCAGATAATGAATGGTACCGAACAGTTCCTCGGCTTCTCCGAAACGGCCGAACGGTGTATGTACCAAAATGGCCTGAGCCCGATCCGTATAACTACCGTCCGGATTCAACAGCAGATCATGATTCTGTTTGGTAATGAAGAATCCCGGAGCGATTGCATTGACACGGATGCCTGTGCTGAATTTCTGAGCCAATTCGGCTGCCATGTAACGGGTAAAGTTGGTGATGGCCGCTTTCGCACAGCCATAGCCTACCACACGTGTCAACGGACGCAAGGCCGACTCGGAAGCAAAGTTGACAATGCTGCCTTTACCCTGTTTGGCCATCTCCGGTACAAACACCATCGTAGGCAGTACCGTACCGAACAGGTTCAAATCCACGACTTGCCGGAAATCCTCCAGCTGCAAATCCAAGAAGGTCTTATCCGGTGGGATCGTCGCCCCTTTCATGTTTCCTCCGGCTGCATTCAACAGCACGTCAATCCGTCCGTATGTAGCAAGGATTTCATCCTTGTTCTGTTCCAACAGTTCGCGGTTCATCACATCAGTCAGCAGGAAAAGAGCCTCACCTCCCGTTTCCCGAATCTCCTTGACCAACTGCTCACCCTCAGCCGCTTTCCGCCCAAGAATGACAACATGCGCCCCTTCACCTGCCAAATAGGCGGCAATGCCACGGCCCAGGACACCTAAGCCGCCTGTAATCACAACTACCTGTCCTGTAATATCAAATAAATTTCTCATTGACTTGACGCTTTATATTCACTTTTTACAAAAGTACGGCTTTTCTCATGGACGCACGTCAATAAAATGAAGTATTTTTCTCTGTTCCGATTTTTATTTCGTAACATTGTATTCTCTAACTATAAACAAGACAACATGAAAAGTTTTATTCACGAAGATTTCTTACTCCATAGTGATACGGCACGACATCTTTATCACACGCATGCCGCCCATCAACCTATCATTGACTACCATTGCCACTTAGACCCGCGTATGGTGGCAGAAGACCATCGGTTTGCGTCCATCACGGAACTTTGGCTGGGAGGTGACCATTACAAATGGCGTGCCATGCGTAGTAACGGCATAGCAGAACGCTACTGCACGGGGAAGGCTTCCGACTGGGAAAAGTTTGAAAAATGGGCAGAGACGGTTCCCTATACCATGCGGAATCCGTTATACCACTGGACCCATTTGGAATTGAAAAGCGCATTTGGAATTGACACCCTGTTAAATCCGAATACCGCACGGGCCATCTATGAGGCCTGCAACGAACGGTTACAACAGCCGGAGTTCTCCGCCCGTGGATTGATGCGCCATTACGGAGTGGAATTAGTCTGCACCACAGACGATCCGGTTGATTCGTTGGAGTACCACAAACAGACGCGTGAAAGCGGTTTCGAAATCCGGATGTTACCGGCATGGCGACCGGACAAACTGATGGCTGTCGATCAACCACACACATTTCGCTCCTATGTGGAACGGTTATCAGAGGTGAGTGGTGTCACCATTTCCACCTTCCAGGATTTGATGGATGCACTCCAACAACGGCACGATTTCTTCCATGCCAACGGATGCCGCCTCTCAGACCATGGACTGGATGAATTCTATGCAGAGTCCTACACAGACCGAGAGATTGAACAGATTTTCAACAAGGTATATGGAGGTTCGGAATTGAGCGTCGAAGAGATCCGAAAGATACGTTCTGCCCTGCTCTACCACTTTGGTGTAATGGACTGGGAAAAGGGGTGGACACAACAGTACCACTACGGCCCGATGCGCAACAACAACTCCCGTATGTTTGAATTACTGGGACCGGATACTGGCTTTGACTCCATCGGTGAATGCCATACGGCCCGCTCCATGGCCCGATTCCTCGACCGGCTCAACTGCGAAGAGAAACTGACTCGTACCATCCTTTACAATATTAATCCGACAGACAATGCCATGCTGGCCACCATGATCGGAAATTTCCAAGATGGTAGCCTACCTGGTAAAATCCAATGGGGCTCCGGATGGTGGTTCCTGGATCAGCGTGACGGCATGAAGCAGCAGCTCAACACACTCTCCACAATGGGACTACTCAGCCGCTTTGTCGGCATGTTGACCGATTCCCGTAGTTTCCTCTCCTATCCACGTCACGACTATTTTAGACGTACTTTGTGCGATCTGCTGGGTGAGGACGTGGAAAAGGGCGAACTTCCGGCTTCCGAATTACCTTTTATCGGACAGATGGTGGAAGACATTTGCTATAACAATGCCAAAGGATATTTCCATTTTGAATAAGTACAGAGTCGTTTCACCCCTACGCTGTGTCAAACTAAAAGAATGTTAATCTAAAGAAATCCTTTGACTCGTCCCTAAGGGCAGGACTTTACTTTGCAGTTGAAACATAGAATCGCGCGATATATGAAGAAGCAACTCAAATTAAAAATCGGGGAGTTTTCCAAATTGATGCAAGTGACCGTGAAGACCCTCCGCCATTACGAACAATTGGGGCTGCTCATTCCCGACGAGGTGGATCCCTGGACCGGATACCGCTACTATCGGGTTGTACAGATGCAGAAACTCAATACCATCCTCCGGCTCAAGGAAATGGGGTTCGCATTGGAGGAGATACGGGAGCTTTATGAAGGAGAGACGTATAAACCCAGCTTGCAGCAGCTGAATGAGAAAATCGAAGCCTGCGAGACAGCGTTACGACGGCTCACCATACAACGGAAACAGTTGCAGATTCTGGTGAACTCCTACAACAACATGACGCAAATGGACAAATTTTCAATGCAAACATTACCTGCCATTATCGTGGCTTCACATCGTTCAGTCATCAACCGTTACAGCGATCTCGGTCCGCTGTGTGTCAACGTGATCGGTCCGGAAATGCAACGGCTCGGTTGTCGTTGCCCCTATCCGGGCTACTGTTTCACGATGGAACATACGCAAGAGTACACACCGACAGACATTGACATCGAATATTGTGAGCAAGTAGAGGAAATGGGCAGGGACTCAGCCCTGATACAATTCAAGCAGTTGCCGGAAGTGCCCACAGCACTCTGCATGAAACACTATGGACCGTACGAGACCCTTTATCAAGCCTATACCGAAATATTTGCCTACATTGAAGAACAGGGCTACCGGATCGTGGGACAACCGCGGGCCAATTACGTAGATGGATGTTGGAACCAGGAAGATCCGGCCAAGTGGCTGACAATTATTCAAGTTCCTGTAGAAAAAGCATAAGGGGAAAGAGGGGTTCAATCTTCCCGTGCGGCTGGCACACCGCACGGGTAGTGCTTTATTGGTTTTCTTCGCCACCAAACTCCATCAGGTACGCCTTGATAAACTCATCGATTTTACCGTCCATCACACCATTTACATCCGATGTCTGATAGTTCGTACGATGGTCTTTTACACGGCGGTCATCAAAGACATAGCTACGGATCTGAGAGCCCCATTCGATCTTCTTCTTGCCAGCCTCCACCTTGGCCTGTTCCGCCATACGGTGTTTCAGCTCTTTGTCATACAGGATTGAACGCAACTGGCGCATGGCATTCTCACGGTTCTTCGGCTGATCGCGTGTCTCCGTATTCTCGATCAGGATCTCCTCCTCTTCTCCCGTATAGGGATCTTTATACTGGTAACGCAGACGGACTCCGGATTCCACCTTGTTGACGTTCTGGCCACCGGCGCCACCGCTTCGGAAAGTATCCCATGAAATGGCTGCCACATCCACCTTCACCTCAATCGTATCATCTACCAAAGGTGTCACAAACACGGAGGCAAATGAGGTCATACGTTTACCCTGTGCATTGTAGGGGGAAACGCGGACCAAGCGATGTACCCCATTTTCACTCTTCAGATAGCCATACGCATAATCGCCCTCTATATCGATTGTCACCGACTTGATACCAGCCTCATCACCCTCCTGCAAGTTCGCGATGGTGATCTTGTAGCCATTGTTCTCAGCCCAACGCATATACATACGCATCAGCATTGAAGCCCAATCCTGACTCTCCGTACCTCCGGCACCGGAATTGATCTTCAACACACAGCTCATAGAGTCGGCCTCTTGCCGCAACATGTTGCGGAACTCCAGATTTTCCACCAATTGAAGTGCTTTGGCATACGCCTCATCCAGCTCTTCCTCCGAGATAATCTCTTCCTTTACATACTCATAAGCCAACTGCAACTCCTCAGCAGCCGCATGTACCTCCTTGTAGAGTTCAATCCATTTCTTCAGCTCTTTTACCTTTTTCATCTGGGCTTCGGCACGCTTGGCATCTTCCCAGAAACCGGGATCTTGCGTACGCAACTCCTCTTCTTCCAATTGGATGGTCTTACCATCTATGTCAAAGATACCCCCTCAGCGCCTGCTCGCGCTCCAACACGTTGTGTAGTTGGTCTGATGTAATCATATACAGATTCGTTTTTTATTAATTTATAAATGTGAGTTGCAAAGATACGGATTTATTCTTGATACATCGCTTCAATCTGTTCAGCATAATGCTTGGCGATCACACGACGGCGCAGTTTGAGCGTATCTGTCAGCTCTCCGCTCTCCATGGTGAAAAGCTTGGATAACAGCACAAACCGTTTGATCTGTTCATATGCAGCCAAATGGCTCTGGCAGGCTTCTATACGGGCTCCGATAAAACGATGGATCTCCGGATTCTGTACCAGTTCCTCCATACTTGAATAGGCAATACCCTGTTTTTGTGCATATTCCTCCAACAACGGAAATGCCGGAACAATCAACGCTGTCACGAATTTCCGTTCGTCACCGATCACGGCCACCTGATCCACATACACATCACTGGTCACACTCGATTCGACAAACTGGGGTGCAATATATTTGCCATTGGAAGTTTTGTAAAGATCCTTGATACGCTCCGTAAAGTAAAGCGTATCCCCTTCCAAACGACCGGCATCACCTGTACGGAAGAAACCGTCTTCTGTGAAGGATTTCGCATTCTCTTCGGGCAATTTGTAGTAGCCGCTCATAACCGTCTTTCCCTTCACCAGAATCTCATTGTTCTCCGGATCGATACGAACCTGCAGATCGGGCATTATCTTACCGATAGAGCCCATCACATAGTGTTCTGACGGGAAGAAACAGACCGAAGCTGTCGTCTCGCTCAGTCCATATCCATACCGGATGGCAATGTCAACGGAACGAAGAAACTCACACACCTGATCCGACAAAGGAGCACCTGCCACAGGGAAGAAACGGCCATTCTGCAATCCCAAGACCTTCTTCAACATGGCAAAGACCGTATGCTGATAAAAGCGGAACTTCGCTTCCAACATCAACGGAGCCTTGATTCCCTTACGACGGTAGTCCAACTCATACGTACGTCCTGTTTCGATCGCATCCTGGAAAATCTTACGCATTGTAGGAGACGCATTGGCAATCTTCTCCTGTACACCGACATAGACCTTTTCCCAGAAACGGGGCACACTGCACATCACTGTGGGACAGACCTCTTTCAACGTTTTCTGGATCATCTTCGGATCCTGGTTAATCGCCACCTGCGTACCACGATCCAGACAGACATAGGTCCAGCCACGCTCGAAAATATGGGTCAACGGCAAAAAGCACATGGAAAGATCCTTGTCTGTCACCTCCGGAATGCGCAAGCGATGTGTACGCATCGCCTCCAAATAGTTGGCATGCGTCAACACCACCCCCTTGGGATTGCCGGTCGTACCCGACGTATAAATTAATGTAGCAATATCATCGGCTGAGGCCTGACTTGTACGGATCTTGACAGTACTCTCGGCATGGGCATTATCCCCCAAGCGAATAAAATCTTCAAAATAGATCGACTGTTTGTCTTCCGGATTCAGTTTGACGTGCGGATCAAAGACCACTAATCGCTGCAAGATGTCTGGCAGTTGCTTCTGTACGATCAACGCATTGTTATACTGTTGTTGTTCACCTACGAACAGCGTATGAATATTGGCATCCTTTACGATATAGGCAATCTGCTCGGGAGAACTGGTTGCGTACATCGGCACATCAGCCACCCGATTGGCATAAGCGCCAAAATAAGTGAAGAGACACTCTGGCATATTTTGGGAATAGACACCGATATGTTCCTGCACCTCGATGCCAAATTCGGCCATAGCTTTGGCGGTCAGCCTTACTTTATCTGCAAACTCCCTCCATGAGATCTTCAACCATTTACCACTCGCGTTATCCCGATATCGCAACTCGGTACGTGATCCATACTTTTCTGCCTGCCGCTGTATCAACTCGGCGAAATGATAGTACAACATATTGCTATAATTTGAATTGACAAGGCAAAAGTACGCTTTTCTGGGGGAATAGCACTTTTTTCCGCTAAGTTTTTACACAAAATGAGCAGATTTGTGCAATTCAACAGAAAAAGCAGCTGGTTTCACGTTAAATTAGATTAATTAAAGTAGTATGTATTGCATAGTTCCAATGTTAAACATATATTTGCATTAAAACTAAAGAAGCGATGAATGCAGAGAATGTAAAATCACAGATGAGAAAGGGGACATTGGAATATTGTATCCTCTTACTTCTCAAAAAGGAAGCGGCATATACCTCCGACATCATCCAGAAGTTGCAAGAAGCAAAGCTGATCGTGGTGGAAGGTACATTATACCCGCTTTTGACCCGATTGAAGAACAGCGAACTGCTGAGTTATCAGTGGATCGAATCGACCCAAGGACCTCCCCGTAAATACTACAAATTGACCGAGAAGGGTGAACTCTTTTTGAAAGAGCTGGAAATCTCATGGGATGAGCTCAACAATACGATCAACCATATACGGAACAATAATTAAATCAAGCAGAAGAGATATGAAAAAAACATTGACAGTGAACTTAGGCGGGCGTGTCTTCCACATTGACGAAGACGCCTACCAATTGTTAGACAAATATCTGTCTAACCTACGCATCCATTTCCGCCAGGAGGAGAGTTCGGACGAGATCATGAATGATTTCGAGATGCGTATTTCTGAACTGTTGGGTGAACGAATCCGGTTGGGCTATGAAGTCATCACCATCGAACATGTGGAAGAGGTGATCAAACGGATGGGAAAACCGGAAGAGATCTTCGATGAAGAGGGACAACAGGAGCATTCCGGCGAACAGAAGGCAGAACAGCCGCATACTGCCCCCCATGAGAAACGCATGAAAAAACGGTTGATGCGCGATCCGGACAACCGCATTCTCGGAGGTGTGGCCGGAGGTTTTGCTGCCTATATGGACTGGGATCCGACAGCTGTACGTATCGCTCTCTTCATCTTGATGTTTTTCTACGGGGTGACAATTCCGATCTATCTTCTCTTCTGGCTGATTGTTCCGCAAGCTCGTACGGCAACGGAAAAACTGCAAATGCGTGGAGAAAGTGTCACGATCGAGAACATCGGCAAGACGGTGACGGATGGTTTCGAACGGGTCTCCAATCAGGTGAATGACTACATCAGTTCCGACAAGCCACGCAGCCTGCTTCAAAAAATGGCCGATGCCTTTGTGGCGGTGATCGGATTCCTGCTGAAATTCCTTATGGTGTTGATCAGTATCATTACATTCCCGGTCCTGCTCTTGGTCGTATTCATCCTGTTCATGATCTTCTTCGGACTGGTTAGCGGAAGTACCAGCATCCTGTATCATCTCTCTCCCTTCGGAGGCGAACTGTTGGCCGGCATGCCCCTCGGATGGGCCATTTTAGGGTGCGTTTCCCTGATTCTGCTGATCGGTATTCCCATTTGCGCTCTGGTCTATCTGATCTGCAACCAATGGCTTCACGTCACCATGCCCAACACGGCCAAATGGGTCCTGACGCTACTTTGGTTCTTTGCACTGATTGCCTGCGGTATCTATGTGTCGCAAGTGGTGCTCAACGGCTGGAGCACATTGCCTTGGGTAGATGAACTGCACAGAGAATTCATGCACTTGCACATGTATATGTTGCAACAAGTCAGATAAAAAAAGAAGGTCGCTCCATCACGGAGAGACCTTACTTCCGGTTAACAAATTATCTAATAATAATCATTTATACTGATTTGTATATTAATATCTGGTGAGACATCAAAGATAGACAAAGTTTCCAAAATCACCAAAGTAATTTAAAAAACTTTC
>JBJECC010000082.1:0-50908 GCA_051870655.1 Parabacteroides sp.
CCTTCATTTTTAACAGATGACATTTCTGTTTCATTCTGAAAAAATGTTTTTCTTTCTCTCAAAAGAATGGCTATATTTGTGTTTTCTTCCTCGTAAGCTATTAAAAAGAAAGATATGGAATGGAATCAGTTACTTTCAGGCAAACGGTTCGGTATGGAGGCGTATCACGAGCGCAAGCATGAGCGGACCGACTTTCAGCGCGATTATGACCGTCTCATCTTCTCCGCCCCGTTCCGGAGGCTCCAGAACAAGACACAGGTCTTCCCGCTTCCGGGCAGCATCTTTGTCCACAACCGGCTTACCCATAGTCTGGAGGTCTCCTGTGTGGGGCGTTCGTTGGGCAACAACGTGGCAAAGGCGCTCATGCAACGCTATCCCGACGGGAGTGTCAACTTCCCGGAGATGGGCTCGATTGTCTCGGCAGCCTGCTTGGCGCACGACATGGGCAATCCGCCCTTCGGCCATTCCGGTGAACGGGCCATCTCCTCCTATTTCCTCGAAGGGAACGGCAAGCGGTTGGAAGAGGCGGTGCGCAACGAAGGGGGACGCTGGGAGGATTTCATCCATTTTGAGGGAAATGCCAATGCGATACGCCTGCTGACCCACCAGTTTGTGGGACGGCGCAGAGGGGGCTTCGTGATGACTTACAGCACGCTCGCCTCCATCGTGAAATATCCATACGCCTCCACGCAGGCGGGCAAGAAGGGGAAATTCGGCTTCTTCCAGTCGGAGGAGGCGACCTATCGGCAGATTGCCGCGGAGTTGGGCATCGGGGCCGATCCGGAGGCACCGGAACGTTTCATGCGCTATCCGTTAGTCTATTTGGTGGAGGCGGCAGACGACATCTGCTATCAGATCATGGACATTGAGGATGCCTGTAAACTGCACATCCTGACAACTGACGAGGCGATCGGGCTGATGTTGGGTTTCTTCGAGGGGGAACGGCTGCGCCGCATCCGCGAGGTGATGCAGATGGTGTCAGACACCAACGAGCAGATTGCCTATCTCCGTTCCTGCATCATCGGCCGTTTGGTGGATGAGTGCTCGACAGTCTTCGTGGAGCAGGAGGAGGCCTTCCTGAACGGCACCTTCCGCGGACCGCTGATCGGGAAAATCAGTGATCTCTCCTGCCACGCCTACGAGCGTTGTTCGGAGACGGCCTGCCGCAAGATCTACAGTTCCAAGGAGGTGATTGACACGGAGCTGGCAGGTTATCACATTTTCAGCCATCTGATCGACAGCCTGACGGAGGCGGTGATGAATCCCGGCCATGCCTATAGCCGCCTGTTGCTGCAGCGCATCCCGGAGCAGTATGACACGCACGCCCCGACGGTCTATGGCAAGATCCAGTGTGTCCTGGACTACATTTCCGGCATGACCGATGTCTATGCGCTCGATCTCTACCGGAAGATCACCGGCATGAGTCTGCCGGCGGTCTGATTCTTCCAGTCTTCTTGATTACTTGACGATTACTTTCACAGGGGTTTCTCCCTCCACGCTTACGATGGCAATGCCCTTCGGCAGGGAGAGGATTTCCCGGTCACTGCGCAGGCGGCGGTTGGCGAGCTCCTTGCCCAAGATGTTGTAGATCTTGGCCTGCTTGCCGGCTGCCTGGCGGATCTCCACCTGGTTCATGCCACCCGTGACGGCAAAGGGTTCCGGTGCTGCTACCTCTTCGTTGGCCACAATGAAGTGGTTGTCCGACGGACGGCTGACATCCAAGCGATAGTAGGTCGGATAGGGAGCCATCACGATGTTGCCGCTCCAGTAATAGACATAGAGCTTGCTGGCGGGGTTGTAGAGGGCATATTCCGGGGAGGAGGCAGGAGCGTTGGGGTTCGCTTCGAACGCGAAGAGACCGTAGTTGATCCCCTGGTTCGTGTGGTTCTGCGGATTGCCGGCGGTTCCTTCTGACTGGGCTGCCAACCAGGCTTTCTGGCGTGCTATCAAGGCGACGCCCTCCGTGCTGCCTGCCTGAATCGTGTCTTTGGCGCTCGGTGTGGCCGAAGCAATGTAAATGCTGTCTGCCTCGTGTGTCGCCTTGACAAAACGCAGGCGCGCATTGTGTTGTCCCCATGAGTGATAGCAGTAGAGGCTCTCCCAGTTCTCATCCTGGCTGTTGTAGATGGAGTCGGTCATGGCAAAGAGGTAATAGCCGCTTGTCTTGCCGTCGGCCTGTGTCGGCTGCTCTGTTGCCTTCTCCGAGTTCATCACGATGTAGTAGAGTGGCGTGGTGGCTCCGGCACGCTGCACGTAGGCGGTGTCGAGCATCAGACTGAAACGAACCGCCTCATAGTTCAAGCCGCCCTGTGCCTTGGTGGTGATGTCCATGTCCGGCTTGCTGATCGGCAGCCCCTCCACAAGGTAGCGGTTCTCGTCCGCAGCGAGCATCCAGGGCTTCGTGCTGGAACCGTTCTCCAACGAAATGAAGTTCAGCCGTACTAAAGTTGTGTCGCTCTTGCCCACCAACTTGTTCAGGATGTCATCCTGGCTCAGGGCACTCTGTTTCGTGAGCAGACTGAACTTGTCGCCTGTGGCCTGGGTGTAGAGTCCGAGCGTGGCGAACTGGGCGCTGCTGTTGACATACACCTTCAGATTGCCTCCTGTCTCCGTCCATGCGTTGTTGTTCGTCGGATCGTAATATCCTTGGCTGACCAGCAGCTCATACTGATCCGCTCCCTTCTCCTTGAGGTAGAACATCGTGGCGTTGCTCAACGCTTCTGCCTGTGTGTTATAGCTCATCGGATCAAGCACGCATACACCCTGCGTATATTTGACATAACGTCCGGATTTCTGGTCTTGCAGCGCATACCGCACGCGACGTAGGTCATAGACCTTTTTTCCATCTTTGTCTTGGAAGATACCATAACCTACTGTGTCGCATGGGGTGAGGATGAATGACAGCCCCTCCTCCTGTTTGGAGGCTACGGTCAATTCATCTGTATTATAGGATGTGGCGTAAAAGATCGTGCCATTGAAAGAGGCATTCATGATGCCCAACTGATAGGGCGTTGTGGCCAAGACCGATTTGTCGAAAGTGTCTCCCTCTACTTGGCTGTGGGCATAACCGTCCAACTCACCCAATTCCACTTCGGTGATCTTCAGGGTGTCGATCTTCACGGCCTCTCCGTTGTAGTCGCCTGTCAACGGAGTTTTCAGCGCATAAAGCCCTTCGCCCACCTGGTAGATGGTCTCTCCCAAGCTGATATAGGTAGCCTTTTCACGGTTCTTCAACAGGAAGAAACCATTCTCTTTTGTCAATACCCACGCATCTTCCGGTGTGCCGGCTGCCAAATAGTTGGCGGGACAGAAAGAGACGATCATGTTTTTGTACTCTTTGAAGGTAGTTCCATCTGCTTCATTCTTGATCTCATCTGCATAGCTGTTCGGTGAGATTTTATAACCCTCTAAATTGATTGTGCTTAACACTTGGTCGTCACTGTTCTTCTTGATTTCTATGTCTGCAATAGACACAGAGACATTCTTGTCTTGGAACTCATTGGACGGTATAGAGCCTGCTGATGAACTGAAACCAATCTGTGTCCAAATATAGTTACCGCTCGCAGGAGCTGTTACCAGGATATTGACATTCGAAGGATTGGTGTAAATCAGTGGACGGACACCTTTTATTGTAGACTCTTCTGTTGATCGGAATAGGTTCCCATCAGCAACCACATCAGTTAAATACCCATCTTTAGGGAATTTGGCATAAGGGTTGGTAATCGTCAAATTATCTCCTTCGGCTCCGATCACTTCAAACATGGCATTCTCTACCGGTACTTCTGTACCGTTGGCTGCTAACAGACTGCTACCACTGAAAATGGCATAGTTATAGCCCAATCCGACTGGCATGGTGGAAACTTTATCTACATAGACTTGCTCTTTGTTGACGGCTACCAATGTTGCCTCTTTAAAGGCAGATACAATATCATTTACGTTCGAATCTGTGAATGTTACTTTGGATGCTGTTTGATCCTCCTCTGTGGCCAGTTTCAAAAGTTCTTTGTGTCCAGTAGAGATAAAGTAGGTACGGCTTTGACTTGTACTTCCACCCACAATCTTTTTAGCGGCTTCATTTGTAATTTCATCAGATCCTTTATCAATGGTTACCGCCACAAGCTTCTTGTCCAATAATGGATTGTCAGCCACCTCAATTTTTTGTCCATCTTTCATGGCAGACAGCGTAAATCCGTTTCCACCTGTTTGGTTCAAATCCTCTGCATACAGTGGCTTTGGATTTAACTCAAAGACTAACAAAGTCGTACTACTACTATATCCCTCAGAACTAATTGATATGATCTCTATTTTTTTAGTTGTTTTGTTTATATTTAATTCATAATTACCAAATACAAGTTTTTCACCACCCTGAGGGTATTTATAGCTTGAAAACCAATCAAATACTTCAATGGCAGGGCTATCTTCCTTTGTCGGTAACTCTTCACTTAAATTCAATTTCAAATATAACCCTGTCTTTTTGTTTTTTAATTTGTACTCGAGATGACCACTTCCTCCTCCCTGATAGGGCTCAATTTTCCATAAATAAGCAGACAACTCTTCGTCAGTTGTTGGCCATGTGTCCACGTGGCAATTAGGATCCAATACTGTAAAGTCTTTCCCAGATTCAGCATCAGCTTTTAGGAAATAACCATTTTCATATGGGGTAGATCCATCTACTTGACCTATTAAAAAATATTTTCCTTTGGCAGCCTCTTGCGAAAAGTCAAAGTCAGCTGCTAAACTTGTATATTTACCGAAATCCTCCCCTCTCACCTCCGTACTAAACAGGGAGTTGATCAGCAAGAAAAGGGTCAAAAATGTGTAAATATGTTTCTTCATCTGCGCGCGTTTTTAATTAGTCCATATTGTGACCAAAAGTACACATTTATTTTGATTGGCAAATTTTTTTCCCTGAAAAATAGCTTTTTTCTTGTGGGTAGCTCTTGTGGCCGCCCAAACTGTCCGTCGCGCTCGCCCCTACTGCCCGGTTTCCTGGGCCGCTCTGTCGAGCGATTTGGGCAGTACTGCCGGGTGAGGTTCGCCCTCAATCCCCAGCTCGCCCGCCTGCCCTGCCCAGTGCGCTGAACAGCACGGGCCACTGCGCTGGTCTGCTCTCCCCGCCGCACCGGCCTGCGCTGCCGGACGCTCCCGCCTGCCCTCTCCAGCGCGTCAGATAGGCTCCCCGGTTCGCTCGCCTGCACTCCCCAGCTCAACCGACAGCAGGGGCGGCTTCGCCCGGCAGGGCTCCCCTTCCCATTTGCTACCGGATCTTTCCCCAAACCTCCGCTCCCATTTAAAAAAGGACTCCTCCCCTTTTCAAAACCCCCGCTGTCATTTGATTCTGTATGGCCGTACGACGTGGCATTCCCTTTTCCCGAACCGTTTTTGAACCGCAATGAATATTTCCCTGTCATTGTTGGCTTTTTACATACAAAGGAATGGAAACTTTTACAGCAGACCATCTGTTATTGGAACACAATATAGTACATTTGTAACAGTCAAATATACCCTATCCCGACTGACGATAACGGTAAGTATATTTGGATAGAGATAAAAGGAGTAGAAATAGTTGAAATAGTAAATTATCACGGTAAATAATATAGTATTATGGCAACTTTAAAGAAATTCGTTCCGCCGGTGGAATTTCATCCCGGCATCACTCTTTCAGAGAAACTGAAAGAAATGGGGATGAGCGTAAAGGAGTTTGCTGTGCTCACTTCAAAACCGGAAAAGATAATCTTTGCTGTCATTGGCGGCAAAAGCAGTGTGACCTTGGATATGGCTGTGGCATTCGAGCGTGTCACAAAGATTCCCGCACATTTTTGGCTGAATATACAGCGGGGGTATGATGAGTATGTGGCCCGTCAGAGAAGAGAGAAACAACTGGAGTTGGCATACGATGGTCACGTTCCCAGTGAGGTCAATTAAAAAAAATACCGCAATTAGTCTCCTAACTGCGGTAACTTTATCATGCTATGTAGATCCCGATTATCGGATACCCAATTTGGCCTTGACTGCCTTGGGGATGGCATCTTTGTGCACCATGATGTAGATCATCTTGGCACGCACGTAGCTCTCTGACATATTCAGATAGCCGCCGAAGGCGTTGCGCTCCGTACCCCAAGAGTTCTTGGTGACATAATACTTCGTGCCGTTCTGATCCTTCACGATGCCGGTCAGGTGCATCAGGTGGTCGTCTGTGGTCACGTATGACTCGAAGCCCTCCTGGCGAACCTCCTGAGTGACGTTGATCTCCGGATAGGGATGTTCGAACTTATACACCTCTTCTAAGCGTTCCTTCTCGTCCATCTTCTCGAAACGGGCGCGGTCAGTGGTCGAATAGTCCTCCACCTTCTTCACCTCCGGATTGATGGCCACACCGTTCTTGAAAGAGAAGCCCTTTTCACTGACATCACCGTCCCAGCAGACCGTGAAACCGTGCTGCAACGCATAGTCCTGCACTTCGATCAGCTCGTCCAACGGCAGGTTGTACTGCTGATAGTGCTCCCAGTTGTCGTGCACTTCCACCTCACACTTCTGGTAGTAGGGATGGTGGCTGAAGCTGGTCAGCTCCACGTAGTCGTCCATGTTCAGACCCAATGACTCCGCAAAGCTCTTCGGTGTATATTCTTTTCCCTTGTAGGTGAACTTCTCCGGCACCTTGCCCAGGTAAATGTCGAACAGGCTCTGGATCAGCTCCTCATATTCCGGACTGCGTTTCTTCATCTTGACGGCCTCGTTGGCAATGGCACTCATGTAGCGCACCAGTTCGCCGTGGTTGTGACGGTCAGAGTCGTAGTTGATGCCCGTATAGACCTCTTCCGGCACGATGCCCACCTGACGATAGGCGTTCATGAAGGTGTGTGAAAGACTGCCCTGGCCGATATTGCCCTCACCGTGGCGCAGATAGTTGTCGTTCAGCTGGTTCATGTATTTCTGGCGGACGATGAACATCTCCGACAGGTCATATTCGCCTTTGCCCATGCGGAGCAATTCAGACTCCATGAACGAGGTGGTCGCGAAGCACCAGCAGGTGCCCGTCGATGCCTGGTTCTTGACAGGTGTGGCCGGTACCTTGCAGACATCCGTAAACTGATAGCCTTGCGCAAACGCGCCCATGGCGCTCATTGTAAGCGCGCAGGAAAGGATTAAAGATCTCATATCACTGGTTGTTTAGATATTGTATAACAATGTGCGTTTTTTAGAATCCGCGTTCGAACTGGTTCCAGTAGCTGTCGCCCAGCTCCCGCCAGTAGAGCAGTGTCGCGCCGATGAAGTCCGCCGTGTAGCCGGTCAGGAAGTCCTTGGCCTCCTCTTCACCCTTGCTCTCTGCCAACTGCTTGTATTGGCTCTCCACGTAGGGCAGCTCGCTCTGTCCCTTCCACTCGAAGTGGGCGATGGCAGCCTCCATCTTCTCGCGGGTGGCTCCCCAGCGGACAGTCGCCAGCTTGTTGGCACGGCGATAGGTCCAGACAGCCGCATCTTCCCGATAGCGATGCTGGCCACACACCTTCAGCGATGCGGGCAGATCCTTCGTGCCGCAGAAGACAGGGAAACGGGGGCTCTGTCCCGGATTGTCGAACGAGAGCCATACCAGACCGCCCACTGCATCGGGCAGCCAGCCGCGCAGCTGGATCACGGTCGAATAGGCACACTGCGGCACAGCCACCAACCGGTTGCCGTCGGTCGTACCGGCCTGGATACCGTTCAGCATGGCCTGCATGTCGCGTGTCATCCAAGGATTGGCGCTCGGGCTGACGATGCTGTCCGTCTCGCCGGTCTCCTTGTTCTTGACGGCGATCTTCAGGTTCTTGACCGGGTCATATTCCGTGCCTTCGTAGGTCTCGCGCAGCAGGGCCATCACCTCCGTAGCGGCCACCGGTTTGTCCGGCTTCACGCTGATGGGCAGCTCCTCGTCGCTATACTTGAACCCCTTGGAGGGAGCCAGCTTGTTGAGGATGAAAAATTCGCGCAGGCCGAAGTTCTTGAACTCCTTGGAGTAGTTGCCGCCCTGATACGCCTCCCAGAAACGGAACGGTTTCTTGCCGTCCCAGAAGCCCATCCGCTTGGCCACCTCGAAGACATTGTCGGAAGCCATGCAGTTCTCCGTATCTTTCGGATCGACTTTGGAGATACGCGGGTTGTTGGCAGAGACGCCCACATGGTCGTCCGGGATGCGGATCGCCGCCCAGACACCGCCGATGCGGTCCGGTCCCTCGCCGAAGATCTCGAAGTGCCACACCTCGTTCGGGTCGGCAATGGTGAGGCACTCGCCCCAGTCGCCGTAGCCATACTGTTTCACCAGGTCGCCCATCAGCCGGATGGCCTGGCGGGCCGTCGTGCAACGCTGCAACGCGATTTTCTCCAACTCCTCGATCATGAACATACCCTTCTCATTGACCAGCTCCTTGCGGCCCGTGATGGTGGTTTCGCCGATACCCAGCTGCTTCTCGTTGAGGCAGGGATAGGCGGTGTTGAGATATTGATAGGTGGAGCGGGCTTCGGGAATGGTCCCTTTCACCGTGACGCCGCGCATTCCCTGGTCATATTCGGTGTGCATCCGTCCCGTATAGATCGTGACGGTCGTGTCGTGGTCATACGAAGCCGCCGGCACCACGTCGATCCACGTACGGTAGTTGCTGTCGCACGTGTGGCTGGTGATGACGGAACCGTCGGCAGAGGCCTTCTTGCCGACCATGATGCTGGTGCAGCTCTCCGGATTGAGCACCGGGAGCGTCTGTTGTGCCGAGAGGGTCAGACAGGAGCCGACCATCCAGAGGCAGAGGATTGATTTCAGTTTTTTCATGTCAGATGTATTTTAGGAATTATCTTTTTTTCTTCTTGCCCTTGTCGCCGCGTCCGTTGTACATCTGCTGCCACGGTTTCTCCTTGCGGCGGCGTTCGTCGTTGTGGCGGCGTGCCGGCTTTCCGCTCCGTCCCTTGCCGTCGGCCCGTTTCTCCTGCGCCGGCTCTACGGAGATGCGTCGTCCATCCACTTCGAAGCTGTTCATGCATTTGATGGTGCGGGCCGCCTCGGCCTCTTCCACCTCGAAGAAGGAGAAATTGTCATGCAGCTCGATCTGTCCTAACCGCACCTTGCCCGGCACACATTTGTTCACTAATTCGATCAGCTGGGCCACCTTCAGGTCATCGACACGTCCGAAGTTGAGGAAGAGGCGCGTGAAGCCCTTCTCCGTCTCGTGGTTCTTGCGGTCGCGCCGTTCGCGCGGAGCGCGTTCGTCCACCACTTCGATGTCGTCCGCATCCTTGTAGTAGTCGATCATACGGTTGAACTCCAGTGAGACCATACGCTTGATGATGTCCTCCTTGTCGAGCCACTCCAGCTTGCGGTAGATGGAGGGCATGAGGGTGGCGATCTCCTCCTCGTTCACCTTCACCTTCTCGATCTGATCGACCAGATTGAAGAGCTGCTTTTCGCAGATGGCCTGTCCGGTCGGCATCACGCCCTTCTCGAATTTCTTGTTGATGATCCGTTCGATGTCGCGGATCTTGCCCTTCTCCTTCACGTGGCAGATGGAGATGGAGATACCCGTCTTGCCGGCGCGTCCCGTACGGCCTCGGCGGTGTGTGTAGGATTCCACCTCATCGGGCAGGCCGTAGTTGATGACGTGCGTCAGGTCATCCACGTCCAGGCCGCGGGCCGCCACGTCGGTGGCCACCAGGAGCTGCAGGTTCTTGATGCGGAACTTCTGCATCACGTAGTCGCGCTGTGCCTGGCTCAGCTCGCCGTGCAGCGAGTCGGCATTGTAGCCGTCCTGGATCAGCTTGTCGGCAATCTCCTGGGTCTCCTTGCGGGTACGGCAGAAGATGATGCCGTAGATATTCGGATAGTAGTCGGCGATCCGTTTCAAGGCTAAATATTTGTCTTGCGCGCGTACCATAAAATAGATGTCGCGGATATTCTTGTTGCCCTCGTTCTTCCGTCCGATCACGATCTCCTTCGGCTCCTTCATGTATTTCTTGGTGATGGAGGCGATGCCCTGCGGCATGGTGGCGGAGAAGAGCAGCATGTTGCGGGTGGGCGGCACTTGGGCGAGGATCGCGTCGATGCTGTCGCTGAAGCCCATGTTCAGCATCTCGTCCGCCTCATCGAGGATCACGTTGCGGACCTTCTCTAAGTTGACCGTGCGGCGCTCCATCAGGTCGATCAGACGGCCCGGCGTAGCCACCACTACGTGTACTCCCCGCTGTAAGGTTTTGATCTGGCTCTCGATGCTGGAGCCTCCATACACCGGCAGTACCTTCAGGCGTTCGATGTACTTGGAATAGTCGTTCAGGTCGTCGGCGATCTGCAGGCACAACTCGCGTGTCGGGCAGAGCACCAGGGCTTGCGGCTGACGCTGTTCAATGTCGATTTTCTGCAAGATAGGAAGACCGTAGGCCGCTGTTTTTCCCGTGCCTGTCTGTGCCAGGGCGATTACGTCATTGTCTTCTCCCAACAGGAAAGGAATGACCTCCTCTTGGACGGGCATGGGTGACTCATAGCCCAATTCTTGAATTGCCTTCAAAATAGGTGCGGCAACTCCCAATTCTTCAAATGTTTTCAAAATGTCTTATGGAATAAATTGCTAATATTGTGGCAAAGGTAGAAATAAAAATACATTTCTCCGTAGCGAGGGGCGCAAAATGTGGGATGGATAGGGCTGTTGGGCCGTTTGCGGGCCTTCCGGCGAGGCTTTAGGGGGTGAGCAGGTTGTCGCGCAGCTGTCTCAGGGCGTTTTCGTCCAGTTGCAATTCGACGGCCAAATAGCGCTCCACAGAACCGTAGTCCTTCTCTATTTTCTCGAAGGCGATGGTCAGGAACTCCTCCTGGGCGGAGAGCATCATGGTGACGGCCTCCTGCGAGTCGATGCTGTATTGCGACACGAAACCGGCCACCTGCTGCGTCTGGATGCAATCGTTGGAGAGGAGATAGTCTTTCAGTACGGTCTCTTCCGGCATGTGCAGGATCCGCAACAAGAGTGCCGTGAGGAAGCCGGTGCGGTCTTTTCCCAGCGTGCATTGGATAAGCACCGGATAGTTGGTGGAGTCGCACAGCGTCTCGAAAGCACGCCGCAGCGAAGCCTGGTTCCCGGTCACATATTGCAGATAGAGATCCTGCATGTAGAGCACGGCGTCCCCTTTCCGGATCCGGTTCTCCTGGATGCGATGCTGCATCTCCGGCAGGTCGCCGGTCTGCATGGGGGCACGGACGATCCGCACATTCCGGTAGTGTGTCGGGAACAGCTCCAGCTCGTAGTCGGAGCGCAGGTCCAGGATGGTCTTCAGGTGCAGCTTGTCCAACCGGAGCGAGTCGCGGTCGCTCAAGGCGGTCAGCTGTCCGGAGCGGAACAGGCGGCCCCAACGGGTCTGCTGGTGGCTGTTGCTGCAGGTGTAGCCGCCCAGGTCGCGCAGGTTCTGCACGCTGTCCATGACGATGGTGCGGGCGCCCACCACCTGCTCGTAGCGGTTGTTGAAGAGTAGGCGGAAATATTTGCGGGTGATGTTGTCGCTGGTGATGAAGGTGACGACGCCGTCGTTGATCGGGACCTTCAGGGCGGGAGATGCCTCTTCGAAGGCGTCGGGGGCATCGGCGACGAAGATCTTGACCATGCCCTCTAACTTCGGGTTGGTCTCCCATTTGACGATGTAGTTGCCGATCGCTTCCCGCAAGCAGACGCTGCGGATTTCCGGCTCCGGAGCGGTGCAGCCGATCAGGCTGACCAGAAGCGACCATACGAACCACCTCGTCTGTTTTTTCATGCCTCCTCCGATTTGAGCGGTTCGACGGAAACCGGCTTTTCCGCATAGCGGCGGGCGAAGTCGGTGGAGATGTAGTTGTCGTAGCTGCGGCAGACTTCCGAGGCGAAATCCATGCCACACCGGATGATCTGTTGCCACCGGCTGTCGTCGAGATGGGGCAGGTCGTCACGACGGACGTCATATTTCAACAGCCCGTAGAGAATGCCGGCATTGAAGTTGTCGCCTGCTCCGATGGTGCTGACCGGCTCGATGCGGTCCGCCTCGAAATGGATCTCCCGGCCCTGGTTGAACAGGTGGACGCCACGCGCTCCTTCGGTCAGGATGAAGCGGTCACAATAATAACGGATGTGATCCTGATAGACGCGGGCGGGATTGTCTGACCGGAAGAGGTTGACGAAGTCCTCGTCTGAGCCGCGGACGATGTCGGCAAATTCCAGATTCTCCAGCACGGTCGGCATGAGGTGGATCGCCTCGTGGGCATGTGCCCGGCGGAAATTCGGGTCGTAGTAGATGATGGCCTTGCGGTCACGTGCATACTGGATAAACTCGCACACCCGTTCGCGGATCTGCGGGTTCAGGCAGTAGTAGGAGCCCATGATGAAGATGTCGTCGGCGTCGATCGTCGGGAAGGGAACATCCAACCGTTCGTCGGGATACTCTTTATAGAATGTATAGGCTGCGTTGTTGTTCTCGTCAAGAAAGGCTAACGAGATGGGGCTTTTCCCGTCGGGGAAACAATCGACAAACTGGGTGCTGATGTGGTTCTCCTTCATGAATTGCCGGATGAGGCCGCCCACCAGATCGTTGCCGACCTCACTGATGAAAGAGACGGGGACGCCCAGACGTCCTAAGGAGACCAGTCCGTTGAAAACCGATCCGCCCGGCACCGCTTTATGCGGTTGGTTGTTTTTGAAGATAATATCGAGGATTGTCTCTCCGATGCCGATCACTCTTCTCATATCTGCTCAGATTTACTTTGTGCGCGGCTCTTGGAACCGAGGTAACCACCGTGGTGGCGCTTGGCGTAGTCCGCATTGGTGAAATGAATTGTTTTCATGGTGTTCACGACCAGGATGTCACCGATGACGGTCATCACAGTCGTGGAGGTAGTCGGGGTCAGTCCTAAGGGGCAGACTTCGGCCGGATTGCCGGTCGGCAGACAGACCGTCGCCTCGTGGGCCAAGGGGCTGTCGGGATTGCCGGTGATGACAATGAAACGCATGTCCGGCACCAGTCCGCGGGTGAGCTCTGTCAGTTCCAGCAGCTCGCGCGTCTTGCCGGAGTTGGAGATCAGCAGCATGATGTCGGCCTCCCGGATGATGCCGAGGTCGCCGTGCTGGGCTTCGCTCGGATGGAGAAAGAAGGCGGGCGTGCCGGTCGAGCTGAACGTCGTGGCGATGTTCATGGCGATCTGCCCCGCTTTACCCATGCCGCTGGTGATCAGTTTGCCTCCCCGTTGGTGTACCTGTTCCACAATCAGCACCACGGCCTGATCATACCCATCGGTGATCGGGATCCGGCGGACTGCTTCCGCTTCGTGCTCCAGGATGGAGGCGATTGTATCATAATTCATCATAGATATATGTTTCCTTTGAATTTCTACTAAAATATACTCTTGGCTACAAATGTAGGATTTAATTGACAATTAACATTGGCTGTGGCGAATTATTTTCCCAAATTCGTACCTTTGCCGTTCGGTAAAAAACAAGCTGTAATCGGAATGAATTATCAATCACATACATTGTCCAACGGCCTGCGCATGGTGCATCTGACGGTCGATTCGCCGGTCTCCTATTGTGGCTTTGCGGTGAACGCCGGGACGCGCGACGAGCGTGCCGACGAGTTCGGGCTGGCCCACTTTGTGGAGCACATGCTGTTCAAGGGGACGGAGAAGCGCCGCTCGTGGCATATCCTGAACCGGATGGAGCTTGTGGGCGGCGATCTCAACGCCTACACCACCAAGGAGGAGACCTTTGTCTATTCGGTCTTCATGGAGGAGCATTTCAAGCGGGCTTTCGAGTTGCAGGCCGATCTGCTTTTCCACTCGCAGTTTCCGGAGGCGGAGATCGAGAAGGAGGTGGATGTGATCCTGGACGAGATCAACTCCTATCTCGACAGCCCCTCGGAACTGATCTTCGACGAGATCGAGGATCTGCTTTTCCAGGGCCATGCGCTGGGTCATCCCATTCTGGGCAATGAGGAGTCGCTCGCCCGTTTCGGCACACACTCCGGCTTGGATTTTACCCGTCGTTTCTACACGCCGTCGAATCTGCTGTTCTTCTCGATGGGGCGGCAGGAGTTCCGTCGGATTGTCCGCATGGCGGAACAGTTGGTGGGCGACGTGGCGGCTTCGGAGGCTCCCCTGCAACGGCAGGAACCGGGCCCGCTCCAACCCTGTGAGCGGCGCGTGCAGAAGGAGACGCACCAGGCGCATGTCATCGTGGGCGGACGCGCCTACAGCATGTACGATCCGAAGCGCATCCCGCTCTTTCTGCTCAACAACCTGCTGGGCGGTCCGGGCATGAACAACCGGCTGAACGTCTCGTTGCGCGAGCGGCACGGGCTGGCCTATAACGTGGAGTCGAACGTGACCGCCTACACGGACACCGGGGTGGCGAGCATCTATTTCGGGACCGATCCGAAACATGGCGGCAAGGCGCTTGCCTTGGTGCAGAAGGAGCTGGCAAAGTTGCGCGACACGAAACTCTCCACCACACAACTGGCCGCTGCGAAGAAGCAGTTGACCGGTCAGCTTGGCGTCTCGAACGACAACCGCGAGGGGCTTTTCCTCAGCCTTGGCAAGAGTTTCCTGCACTACAACCACTACGAGACTTTGCCGGAGCTGTTTGCCCAGATCGAGGGGATCACCGCCGACCAGCTGTTAGAGGTGGCCAATGAGGTGTATGCGCCCGACTGCCTCACGACATTGATTTATGAATAATGAATACTCACAAATAGGAAGACTATCATGATCCAGTTTTATGCAGAAGAGATCGAGCTTCCCGCACTTCGGCAGGAGGAGCTCCGGCAGTGGGTGCGCGAGGTGGCCCGCAGCTATGGCAAGAGGGCCGGTGACATCAGTTACATATTCTGTTCGGACGAGAAGATTCTGGAGGTGAACCGCCAGTATCTGCAACACGACTACTACACCGACATCATCACCTTTGACTACACGAACGGCAACAAGATTTCGGGCGACCTCTTCATCAGCCTTGACACGGTGCGCACCAATGCGGAGCAGTTCGGCGCCACCTATGCCGAGGAGCTTCACCGCACCATCATCCACGGCATCCTGCACCTCTGCGGCATCAACGACAAGGGCCCCGGCGAGCGGGAGATCATGGAGGCGAATGAGAACAAGGCCCTCGCCCTGCTGCGCACGCTTTTCCCCGGCATCTGTTGAGGAGATTTCCCGTGCAATCCGGGCTGGGAAATAAATCCCTGCCGCCAGTTGAATAATTGTCCGTGGAATCCTATCTTTGCAAGCAAAATAGATAAGGATAAGAGACAATGATTTTCAAGTATGATGTAATTGTCGTGGGGGCGGGACATGCCGGTTGTGAGGCGGCCGCCGCTGCGGCGAATCTGGGTTCGAAGACGCTCCTCGTCACGATGGACATGAACAAGATTGCCCAGATGAGTTGCAACCCGGCTGTGGGCGGTATCGCCAAGGGGCAGATCGTCCGCGAGATTGATGCACTGGGCGGCTACATGGGTATCGTGACCGACCGCACGGCCATTCAGTTCCGGATGCTGAACCGGAGCAAGGGACCTGCCATGTGGAGTCCGCGTGCCCAAAGCGACCGGGCCCGTTTCATTGAGTGTTGGCGTGGCATCCTGGAGAACCTGCCCAATTTGTCGATCTGGCAGGATCTGGTCCGCGAGCTGATTATAGAGAATGGACGTGTGTGTGGTGTCGTGACTGCCATGGGCGTGACCTTCCGGGCCGGTGCGGTGGTCTTGACCAACGGTACTTTCCTGAATGGATTGATGCACATCGGACGGGTCCAGATCCGGGGCGGGCGTATCTCTGAGCCGGCGGCGACAGGGCTGACCGAACAGCTGGTCTCTTTGGGAATCCGTTCGGCCCGTATGAAGACCGGTACGCCGGTACGTATCGACGCCCGCAGTGTCCATTTCGACGAGATGGCTGAACAGCCCGGTGAAAACGATTTCCACAAATTTTCCTATTTGGATAACGAACACCGACGCCTGCGTCAGCTGAGCTGCTGGACCACCTATACGAACGAGGCGTGTCATGAGATCTTGCGACAGGGCCTCCCCGACTCTCCGCTCTACAACGGACAAATCAAGAGCATCGGTCCGCGTTATTGTCCCAGCATCGAGACGAAGATTGTCACTTTTGCCGACAAACCCCAACATCAGCTTTTCCTCGAACCGGAGGGCGAGACGACGCAGGAGTATTACCTGAACGGCTTCTCCTCTTCGCTCCCCTTGGATATACAGCTTCGCGCCTTGCAGGCGATCCCGGCTTTCCGCGACGTGCAGATTTATCGTCCCGGCTATGCCATCGAATATGACTTTTTCGATCCGACCCAGCTCAATCCCAATTTGGAGACCAAGGCGATCCGGAATCTCTTTTTTGCCGGGCAGATCAACGGGACGACCGGCTATGAAGAGGCCGGCGGCCAAGGGCTGATTGCCGGAATCAATGCCCATCTCAATTGCCACGGCGGCACTCCTTTTGTCCTGGGCCGGAACGAAGCGTACATCGGTGTCTTGATCGATGACCTCGTGACAAAGGGCGTGGATGAGCCCTATCGGATGTTTACCTCTCGCGCCGAGTATCGCATTCTGCTGCGTCAGGATGATGCCGACATGCGGTTGACGGAACGTTCCTATCAGACCGGTCTGGCGGATGCCTATCGCTATGGCCTGCTTCAGGAGAAGAAGCAGAGCCGGGATGCCATCATCTCCTTTGTGGAAAACTATTCCGTCAAGCCGCAATACATCAACGGAGCGCTGGAGTCTCTGGGGACGACTCCCCTGTCCCACGGTTGCAAGCTGGTCGATCTGGTGGTACGTCCGCAGCTCTCTTTGCTGGGGCTCGCCCCCTTCATTCCTGCCCTGCAAGCTGAGTTGGACAAGGTCCCAGAATCCCGCAAGGAGGAGATCATCGAGGCGGCCGAGATCCTGATCAAGTACAGCGGCTATATCCGCCGGGAGCAGATCATCGCCGATAAGATCAACCGGCTGGAAAATATCCGTATCCGGGGCAAGTTCGACTACATGTCCATCCAGTCCCTTTCGACGGAGGCACGCCAGAAGCTGACGCGGATCGACCCGGAGACGATTGCCCAGGCGAGCCGCATCCCCGGCATCTCTCCCAGCGATATAAACATTCTCTTGGTAATGTCCGGACGGTAAAAGAGGCTTGTTCCACGTGAAACATCGTAAAGGAGCTATTCAGAAGAGGTGTGTAAAGCATTGAGAATTGGAAAACAAATCGTGTTATGATCAGTGAAACCAGTGAACATATCCGGTCGATCTTGGCGGTGATTCCCGAAAAGCCCGGCTGCTATCAGTATTTCGACGAGAAGGGAACCATCATCTACGTGGGGAAGGCAAAGAACCTCAAACGGCGGGTCTCCTCCTACTTCACCAAGGAACATGACAACAACAAGACGCGGGTCCTGGTGAAGCAGATCCGAGACTTGAAATATATTGTGGTGGACACGGAGGAGGATGCGCTCCTGCTGGAGAACAATCTCATCAAACAATACCGTCCGCGCTACAATGTGCTGCTGAAGGACGACAAGACCTATCCCTCGATCGTGGTCAAGAATGAATACTTCCCGCGCGTGTATCAGACGCGCAACATCGTGCGCGACGGATCGCACTATTACGGTCCCTACCCTTCAGTCTATACGGCCAAGGTGATGCTGCAAATGATCAAGGAGCTCTATCCGCTCCGTACCTGCAAGCATGCTTTGACGCCGGAGTCCATTCGGGAGGGGCGTTTCAAGGTCTGCCTCGAATACCACATCAAACGGTGCAAAGGACCTTGCGAAGGGTTGCAGAGCATGGAGGAGTATCAGCAGAACATTTCCGTGATCAAAGAGATTCTCCGGGGAAACATTACGCAGGTCAGCAAAGCCCTGTACGAACAGATGCAGGCGTTGGCTGCGGAGCTGAAATTTGAGGAGGCGCAAAAGATCAAGGAAAAATATGATGCGGTCGAGAACTATCGTTCCAAATCGACCGTGGTGCCGCCCCTGCTCCACAATATCGATGTCTTCTCATTGGCGGAAAATGACGGCTCGGCCTACATCAATTATCTGCACATCGGCAATGGTGCCATTGTGCAAGCCTATACATTCGAATATAAGAAGCGGCTGGATGAAACGCGCGAGGAGCTGCTCGCGTTGGGTATCGTGGAGATGCGCGAACGGTTCAAAAGCACGGCGCGGGAGATTATCCTCCCCTTCCCCATTGAGATCGAATTGGGCCAGGTGAGCATCACGATTCCGCAACGGGGCGACAAGAAGAAACTGCTCGACCTGTCGGAAATGAACGTGAAGCAGTATAAAGTGGACAAGCTGAAACAGGCGGAGAAGCTGAACCCCGAACAGCGGAACACCCGTCTGCTGAAAGAGATTCAGGAGGCGTTGCATCTGCCGAAACTGCCGGTGCAGATCGAGTGTTTCGACAATTCCAATTTACAGGGAACGGATGCCGTCGCGGCTTGTGTCGTGTTCAAGATGGGCAAACCCTCCAAACAGGATTATCGCAAATATACGATCAAGACCGTAGAGGGACCGGACGATTACGCCTCCATGAAAGAGGTGGTGCGGCGTCGGTACCAGCGGGCTGTCGAGGAGCAGCTGCCTTTGCCGGACCTGATCATTACGGATGGAGGCAAAGGACAGATGGAGGTGGTGCGTGAAGTCGTGGAAGAGGAATTGCACCTGCAAATCCCGATTGCCGGACTGGCCAAAGACAACAAGCATCGCACGTCGGAATTGCTGTACGGCTTCCCGCCGGTGACGGTCGGCATGAAACTCAACAGTCCCCTCTTCCATCTGCTGACGCGGATGCAGGATGAAGTGCACCGTTTCGCCATCACGTTCCATAAAGACAAGCGGAGCAAAAGCCAGACGCGATCCGAATTAGATACAATCAAAGGAATCGGGGAAAAGACAAAAGTTGTACTTTTACGGCACTATAAAAGTGTCAAGCGCATCCGGGAGGCCAGTTTTGACGAGCTGAAACAGCTCGTCGGAGAGGCGAAGGCCCGCGCTTTGACGGATGCTTTTTCAACGCAAACAGCATAACAGAAAAAAAGAATTGATATGAAAACAGTGACTCAACGTGTACAATATGCCTCGGTGACGATCGACGGTGTGGTGAAATCCAAGATCGGCAAAGGGCTGTTGATTCTGGTGGGAATTGAAGACCGCGACACACAGGAGGACATCGACTGGCTCTGCAAGAAGATTTGTCACCTGCGTATTTTTGACGATGAAAACGGGGTCATGAACCGTTCCGTCGTGGATATTGACGGCGAGATTTTAGTCGTCAGCCAATTCACGCTCCAGGCCTCCACGAAGAAGGGAAACCGTCCCTCCTACATCCGTGCCTCCAAGCCGGAAGTGGCCATTCCGATGTATGAATCCTTCTGTGCCGAGATGGGCATCCAGCTGGGCAAGGAGGTGCAGACCGGCAGCTTCGGTGCCGATATGAAGGTGGAATTGTTGAACGACGGGCCGGTCACCATCCTGATCGACTCCCAAAACAAGGAGTGAATATGGCAACGGAAATAACCCTCAAAGAGGCACAGGCGCAGGTGGACCATTGGATCAAGACCTATGGGGTGCGCTACTTCAACGAGCTTACCAATATGACCATCCTCACCGAGGAGGTGGGTGAACTGGCGCGTATCATGGCACGCACGTATGGCGAACAGTCGTTCAAGGAGAGTGACAAGCATCGGGACTTGGGCGATGAGATGGCCGACGTCCTGTGGGTGCTGATCTGTCTGGCCAACCAGACAGGGGTCGATCTGACGGAGGCATTTGAAAAGAATCTGCGGAAAAAGACCGATCGAGATAAGGAAAGACATATCCACAACAAAAAATTAGAGGCATAAATATGGCATTGGAATTTACACATGATCCCGAACTGGAACAGCAATACGGACAGTCGGACAAATATCATGACGCATTGAAGAAGTTTGCTCCGGCTCTTTCAGACAGCGAGACTACGCAAACAGTGGAGGCGCTGTTGGAAAAGAATGCGGCGAAAAACAGGACTGAGGAGGTGTTGAAGAAAATACATGGTTGCATTGACCTCACCTCCCTGACCTCTTTGGACACGAAAGAGACGATCTGGAACATGGTGGACAGCGTGAACGATTATGAGGGGACACGTCCTGACGTGCCGAGTGTGGCGGCGATCTGCACCTACCCCAATTTTGTGGAGACCGTGAAACAGGCGTTGACGGCGCAGGAGGTGAAAATTGCTGCCGTGTGCGGTGGGTTCCCCTCTTCCCAGACCTTTGTGGAAATCAAGATAGCTGAGGTCGGCATGGCGGTCATGCAGGGGGCTGATGAGATCGACGTGGTGCTCAATCTGGGCTATTTCATGGAGGATAATTATGAGGAATTGTCCGATGAATTGGACGAAATTAAGGAGGCTTGCCGGGATGCCCGGTTGAAGGTGATCCTGGAGACGGGTGCCTTGGCCACGATGGAGAATATCCGGAAGGCGGCCATTCTGGCCCTCTACAGCGGAGCGGATTTCATCAAGACTTCGACCGGCAAAGGATACCCCGGTGCCACGCCCGAGGCTGTCTATACGATGTGTAAGGTGATTCGTGAATATCATGAACTGACCGGCCGGAAAGCAGGAATCAAAGTGTCCGGCGGCGTGCGTTCGGCAGAAGAGGCGGTGCGTTACTACACGATTGTCGAGTCTGTCTTGGGCAGTGAATGGCTCAACCGCGATCTCTTCCGGATCGGTGCCAGCAGCCTGGTTGGCGACATTGAAAAGCATCTTCTCTAAAAACGGAACGGGGTCCTTGACCGATGCGTATCAAGGACCCCGTTTCCCTATCAGTGAGCCTCCATCCAGCTCCTCCCCTCCCCGCAGTCCGCTATGAGCGGCACTTGCAGATGGATGGCATTTTCCATCTCTTCGAGAACGATCTGTTTGACCTGTGCCAACTCCTCGTTCGGCACATTGAAGTTGAGTTCGTCGTGTACTTGCAGGATCATCTGACTGCGCAATCCCTCTTCGGTGAATCGCCGGTGAATACGGATCATGGCCACTTTGATGATGTCTGCCGCGCTCCCTTGGATCGGCGCGTTGATGGCATTTCGCTCCGCATAGCCACGCACCACGGCATTGTGCGAATGGATGTCGGGCAGATACCGTCTCCGCTTGAAGATCGTCTCCACATATCCCTTTTCTTTGGCCACGCGGATGCTCTCGTCCATGTAGGCACGGATCTGCGGGTAGCTCCGGAAATAACCATCGATTAATTCTTTTGACTCGCCACGGGAAATGCCGAGCCGTTCCGCCAGGCCGAAGACAGAGATGCCGTAGATGATGCCGAAGTTGGCTGTCTTCGCTTTTCTACGCATGTCCGCTGTCACCTCCTCCACCGGCAGATTGTAGATCTTGGCAGCCGTGGCCGCATGGATGTCGGCACCGCTTCGGAAGGCGGCAATCATGTGCTCGTCTTGGCTCAGGTGTGCCATGATGCGCAATTCGATCTGGGAATAGTCCGCCGAGAAGAAAGTGCACCGGTCGTTTTCTGCCGTGAAGGCTTTCCGGATCTCGCGGCCCAATTCATCCCGCACCGGAATATTCTGCAAGTTCGGATTGGTGGAGCTGAGCCGGCCGGTGGCTGTCACCGCCTGGTTGAACGACGTGTGGATTTTGCCTGTCTCCGGATTGATCAGCTGTGGCAGGGCGTCGATGTATGTACTCAATAATTTCTTGAGCTGGCGATAGGCCAACAGCTTCCCGATGATCGGATGCTTGTCGCGTAACTTCTCCAGCACCTCTTCGCTTGTGCTGTAACCGCCCGTTTTGGTCTTCTTCGCTTTCTCGTCCAGTTTGAGCTGGTCAAACAGGATCTCTCCCACCTGTTTTGTCGAGTTCACATTGAAGGTCTGTCCTGCCAAGGTGTGAATCTCCGCCTCCAGCTGGTTCATCTGTGCCGTCAGCTCCTCCGACGATTGTCGGAGCGCTTCCGTATCGACCGTCACACCGGCTGCCTCCATGTCGGCCAAGACATAGATCAGCGGCATCTCAATTTCCGTGAACAGTTTCTCGACCGACTCCTGGGGCAAGAGCGGCTCAAAGTAATTCTTCAATTGAAGGGTGATGTCGGCATCCTCTGCGGCATACTCGGCCACCTGTTCCACCGGCACCTGCCGCATCGTCAGCTGCTTCTTCCCTTTCGGGCCGATCAGCTCCTCGATGTGGACGGTCTGATAATGGAGATAGGTTTCGGCCAGGTAATCCATGCCGTGGCGTAACTCCGGATTGAGCAGATAGTGGGCGATCATCGTGTCGAACAACTGGCCTGCCACTCGCACCCCATATTTGCGGAGCACTAAGATGTCGAACTTGATGTTCTGCCCGATCTTTTGTATCTGCGGATTTTGCAAGGCGCCGGCAAAACGCTCCACAGTGGCTTGGGCAGCCTCCCGATCGGCAGGAACCGGCACATACCAGGCCTCTCCTGCCTTCACGGCGAACGACATGCCGACCAATCCGGCCTTCAAAGGCTCTACGCTGTCTGTCTCCGTGTCAAAAGCAAAAAATTTCTGTCCCTCTAAGAAGCGGGCTAAATCGGCCTGTTTTTTCTCATTATCAGCGAGATAGTATGTGTGTGGAGTCGATTTTAAGTCCGTGAGAGTTGAATATTTGGAATCGTCCGTCCCCTCGGTCGGAAATAAATCAAAGAGCGAGCCTTGAACCGGACCCTGCGGAGCGGCCTTTTTTTCCTCCGGGAACAGTTTGTTAATGAAAGTTCTAAATTCCAAATCAGTATAAATGTCCTTCAGCCGCTCCTTGTCGGGTTCCCGACGCAGATACTGATTGGCCTCAAAGGTGATGGGCACGTCGGTGCGGATCGTGGCCAGGAATTTGGAGAAACGGATCTGCTCCGCGTTCTCCTCCACCTTCCGTTTTTGTGCTCCTTT
This sequence comes from Parabacteroides sp., assembly GCA_051870655.1. Classification (GTDB taxonomy): domain Bacteria; phylum Bacteroidota; class Bacteroidia; order Bacteroidales; family Tannerellaceae; genus Parabacteroides. The sequence goes on from JBJECC010000082.1 coordinate 22,938, forward strand.
CAACTGATCCGTGTGGGCCAACAGATTTTCGATGGAACCGAATTGGTCGAGTAGCTTGGCGGCTGTCTTCTCCCCTACCCCGGGACAACCCGGGATGTTGTCGGCCGTGTCGCCCATCAATCCCAACAGGTCGATGACCTGCTCCGTGGAGTGCAGCCCATATTTTTCCAGTACCTCCGGCACACCGAGCACTTCATAGTCTCCGCCGAATTTCGGACGATACATATAAATATGGTCTGCCACCAACTGTCCGTAGTCCTTGTCGGGTGTCATCATATAGACATCGAATCCCTGCGCTGCCGCCTGCTTGGAGAGCGTGCCGATCACGTCGTCCGCTTCAAAGCCTGCCACCTCCACGATCGGGATGTTGTAAGCCTGGATAATCTCCTTGATGATGGGAACGGATTGCCGGATCACCTCCGGCGTCTCTTCCCGCTGTGCCTTGTACTGCTCGTAGGCCTCGTGCCGGAACGTCGGGCCGCTCGGGTCGAAGCCGATCGCGACATGAGTAGGATTCTCACGCTTCAATACATCTTCCAGGCTGTTGACGAATCCGAACACAGCTGACGTATTGACTCCCTTCGAATTGATCCGAGGGGCCTTCAAAAAGGCGTAATAGGAACGATAAATGAGCGCATAAGCGTCTATTAGAAATAACTTCATTTGCTTTTAACACGTTTTAGTGGCACAAAATCTGGGTAAATGTACGAAAAAACTCGCTTAGTCGATACTTTTTGTTACTTTTGCGCATCTTTGCCAAATTTATGATGGATATAAAAATTATAGAGGAACCTGTAGCTGCTGAATTAAAGCGCTTCAATGACGAGTTCCAGGCTTCACTCCAAAGCGAGACCCGCCTGTTGCAATCCGCTATTGAAACGATTCTGCAATCGACCGGGAAACATGTGCGTCCGCTGTTGCTGCTGCTCTCCGCCAAGGCGTGCGGGCAAGTGACGGATCAGACCATCAACTCGGCGGTGCTGGTTGAGCAGCTGCATACGGCTACGCTGATTCACGATGATGTGGTGGATGAGACGAAGCAGCGCCGGGGTGTGCCATCTTTGAATGCGATTTATGACAATCGTGTCTCTGTGTTGGTCGGAGACTTCTTTCTGGCTTCCGCTTTGATCCGTTCCATTCAGACCGGCAATCTGCGTATTGTGGGCATCATTTCCCATTTGGGACAGGATCTCTCCGAAGGTGAAATCAAGCAGCTGGAAACGGCTGAAGAGAGCATCCTTGACGAGGCATGCTATATGCAGGTGATCCGGAAGAAGACCGCCATGCTGCTTTCGGGCTGTGCGGAGATCGGCGCCTTGTCAGCTCATGCCGACGAGAAATGGGTCGAGCTGTGCCGTAATTATGGGGAGAATCTGGGATATGCTTTCCAGATCAAAGATGATATCTTCGACTATTTCAAAGAATCGAACATCGGCAAGCCGACCGGCAATGACATCCGCGAGGGGAAAGTGACGCTTCCGCTGCTGTATGCCTTGCGCCAGGGCGGTCCGGAAGCAGCCCGTTTCACGGAGATGATCCGTCAGAAGGATTTTACGGCCGATCATGTCGATGCCTTGATTGCCTTTGCCAAGGAAAAGGGGGGCATTGAATATGCCGAGAGCCGCATGCATCATTATGGCCGGATGGCCGTCGAACAGATTGGCCAGTTGCCCGCTTCCGCGGCACGGCAGGCATTGATCCAATTGGCCTCTTACATTGTGGAACGCAAAAAATAAGCGGATACAATACATGAAATGGACGACAGAGGTCCGGATGGAAAAGGGAAAATTCCTTTTTTCCCATGAGGACCGGATTCTGATGCTGGGTTCCTGTTTTGTGGAAAACATCGGCGCAAGACTGACCGACCATGCCTTTCAAGTCGATCTGAATCCCTTTGGTACATTATATAATCCGGCTTCCGTGGCCATGGCGTTGCGGCGGCTGTTGCAGCCTGCGCCTTTTGAGCGCTCTGATCTCTTTCAGGCGGGCGGGCTCTTTCATAGCTATGCCCATCACAGCCGCTTCTCCTCTCCTACCGAGGCCGGATGTCTGCAACAAATCAACGGGCGTCTGCAACATTCGTCGAAATGGCTCCGCGAGGCGACGCGGTTGGTGGTGACGTTCGGCACGGCCTATGCCTATCGGCTGAAGAGTACAGGCGCGGTTGTCGCCAACTGCCACAAACAACCCGACCGGCTTTTCGAACGCGAGCGGCTCTCTGTCGATGCGATTGTCGCCGACTGGCAGGCGCTTCTCACCGAGCTGAAAGCCGTATGTCCGCAACTGAAGGTCCTGTTCACCGTCAGCCCCATCCGGCATTGGAAAGATGGAGCGCACGGCAATCAGTTGAGCAAGGCGACACTCCTGCTGGCCGTTGATCAGCTATGCCGGATTTTTACCGATGAAACCGCCTATTTTCCTGCTTACGAACTCCTGTTGGATGAACTGCGCGACTACCGCTTTTATGCGGACGACCTGTTGCATCCTTCCGATTTGGCCATTGAATATATCTGGCAACGTTTTGCCGAGCAGTCCTTTTCATCCGACACGCGTAAGCTGGCGGAGGCCTGTCAGTCGGTGAGGCGGGCACTGGCCCACAAACCCTTCCAACCCGGCAGTGAAGCGCATCGCCAGTTCATAATGCAAACTTTGTTAAGAATAGAGCGGATTCGTGAGAAAATACCGTTATTTGCAATAAATGAAGAAAAAGAGTTGAGAAGCAACTATGGAGTATAAGATTTATGAGATTGCCAATGCTTTGGGTATCCGAAAAGATCGTTTGCACGATGACTCTGTCAGCATTCTGTTGACGGATAGCCGTCGGTTGTCGTTACCGGAAGAAAGCCTCTTTTTTGCCCTCAAGACAAAGACGAACGATGGGCATCGTTATGTGGCTGACCTCTATCGGTTGCGTGTGCGTAATTTCGTGATCAGTGAATGGCATCCTGAATATGATCAAATGAAAGAGGCCAACTTTTTGCAGGTGAAAGATACGTTGAAGGCCCTGCAGAAACTGGCATCCTATCACCGGGCCAAGTTCAATATTCCTGTGGTCGGTATTACGGGCAGCAACGGAAAGACCGTGGTGAAGGAGTTTTTGTATCAGTTGTTGCACAATGATTTCCACATTGTCCGTTCGCCCCGCAGCTATAATTCGCAGTTGGGGGTTCCCCTGTCGGTGTGGCAGATGAACGACAAACATACGTTGGGCATTTTTGAAGCGGGCATTTCGCAGCCCGACGAGATGGAGCGGCTGCAGCCCATGATTGCACCGACGATCGGTGTGATTACGAACATCGGCGAGGCTCATCAGGAAAACTTTATCTCTGCGGTCCAGAAGTGTCAGGAGAAGCTGATGCTTTTCAAGGATTGCGATGCCTTGGTGTATAATGGGGATGATGCCTTCCTGGCCAGTTGTGTGGAATCGGCTTGCCTTTCCCACAAGGCGTTGGTGTGGAGCCGTACCGATTCGGAAGCTCCGCTGTTCATCGAGTCGATCCGGAAAGAGAGTGACCAGACGGTCATTACCTGTACGCTGTTGGGCTTTACCAAAGTGATCACGATCCCGTTCACTGACGATGCCTCGATCGAGAATGTGATACAGTGCATCGCTGTGATGGCCTATTTGAAACCGACCAGTGTGAACGATCTGGAGAAGTTCCGCCGCCTGGAACCGGTTGATATGCGCCTCAACGTCAAGCAGGGCATTCACAACTGTTTGCTCATCAATGATACATACAATTCCGATATCAATTCCTTGGACATTGCGTTGGATTTCCAGCAGAGCCGGTTGGTCGGCAAGAATCTGAAGACGACCCTCATTCTGTCCGATATCCTGCAATCGGGCACATTGCCCAAGTCCCTGTATAAGAAAGTGGCCGATCTTGTCCACCGTAAAAAGGTGGATCGGATTATCGGTATCGGACGGGATCTCAAAGAGTATGGCTCCGTGTTCAATACGGCGGAGAAGGAGTTTTATTTGACAACCGACGAGTTCCTTCATTCTCCCTCGTTCCACCGTTTCCGCGATGAGCTGATTCTGATCAAAGGCTCACGCCGTTTCCATTTTGAGCGGATCTCCGATCTTTTGGAGAAGAAGGTCCATGAGACGATCTTGGAGGTCAATCTGGATGCCATTGCACACAATTTCAATTTCTACCGGTCGAAACTGAAGCCGGAGACAAAGATGGTGTGTATGGTGAAGGCCTCTGCGTATGGAGCCGGTTCGTATGAGCTGGCCAAGACATTGCAGGAGCATCGGTGTGACTATCTGGCCGTGGCCGTGGCCGACGAGGGTGCGGAGTTGCGCAAGGAGGGCATCACGATCCCGATCACTGTGATGAATCCGGAGATGAGCAGTTTCAATGTGTTGTTCGAGAATCACCTGGAACCGGAGGTGTACAGCTTCCGGATGCTGGATGCGCTGGTCTATGAGACGGAGCGGCGAGGCATTACGGACTATCCGATCCATATCAAGATAGACACGGGCATGCACCGTTTGGGCTTCCAGCCTGCAGATGTACCGGAGGTCTGCCGTCGCTTGAAACAGCAGGCCGGTGTGACGGCCCGTTCTGTCTTCTCTCATTTGGTGGGCAGCGATTCCCCGATTTTCGATGACTTCACCCATCGTCAGCTGGAGATTTTCCAGCAGGCTGCCGCCCAACTGGAGGCCGGTCTGGAGCGGAAAGTGATCAAACATATTTTGAATACAGCCGGGATCGAGCGGTTTGCCGGCTATCAGATGGACATGGTTCGTTTGGGTATCGGCCTGTATGGCGTCAGTGCCTCCGGATTGAAGGGACTGAAGAATGTCAGTACGCTGAAAACGACCATTCTGCAGATCCAACAGGTACCGAAGGGCGATTCCATCGGATACAGCCGGAAGAGTTATGTGGAGCGTGATTCCCGGATTGCCATCATCCCGATTGGCTATGCCGATGGTCTGGACCGTCTGCTCAGCAACGGAAAGGGTGAAGTGCTGATCAGCGGCCACCGCTGTCCGATTGTAGGAAACATCTGCATGGATGCCTGCATGATCGATGTGACCGACACCGATGCCCAAGAGGGGGATTCCGTCGAGCTGTTTGGCGAGGGACTTTCTGTGTGCGAGCTGGCCGACAAGCTCAAAACCATTCCTTATGAAATACTGACCTCTGTTTCCCCGCGTGTGAAACGGATCTATTATAGAGAATTATAAACCCTTAAAAGGTATTTCTATGCATAAACTAATTCTTTTACTTGTGGGCGTCTGGCTGTGTGCCGGCTGGGCTTCGGCCCAACGGACCGTGGTCCAGGTGGAAGGAGAACGGAGTACGGTCTCCCCTTCCGGCAAATCGTTGAAACGAAAAGTTGCCATTGCCCGTTTTTCCAATGAAACGCAGTATGCCAAAGGTCTTTTCTACGACAAGGAGAATGATCCGATGGGCAAACAGGCCTCCGACATTTTGGCCACTCGTCTGGCCGCTTCGGAGAAGTTCCTGTTGCTGGAACGGAGTGACCTGGACAAATTGCAGAGTGAGAATGAGCTGAACAAAACCCAGTTGCAGCAGATTGCGGCTGACTATCTCATTTTGGGCTCCATTACGCAGTTTGGCCGGAAGAATGTGGGCGACCAACGTGTCTTTTCCAGCACCAAGACGCAGATCGTCGAGGCGGCTGTCAGCATTCGGCTGGTGGATGTGAAGAGTGGTCTGATCATCTATTCCGATGAGGCGAAGGGAGATGCTGAGTTGAAGAGCAAAGAGACGTTGGGAGTCGGCGGCAAGGCGGACTACGACGCGACGTTGAGTGACAAGGCCATCTCGGCGGCCATCTCCAAACTGGTGGAAAACATTATTAATAAATGTACCGACAAGCCTTGGCGGGGCTATTTTATGATGGCCGATGCCGACGCCACGATCATTTCCGGCGGTGCCAGCCAGGGCATTGCCGTCGGAGACTGCTTCCTTGTCAAGAAACGGGGCAAGCAGGTCACCAATCCGCAGACCGGCGTGCAGTTTGAACTGCCTGGCAAGCAGGTGGGAAAGGTGCGCGTGGAGGATGTGCAGGGCGACACACCCGAAACGGAATACTCTTTGGTCTCTTTTGTAGAGGGAGCGATTGATACGGAAAAGTTGGATGAATATTATATCGAGGAATGCAAGCCATGAAAAAACAATATTTGATAACCCTGTTGTGCCTGATAGCCCTCTGTTTGCAGGGCTGTAAAGTGGGCAATGTAGCCTCTTCCCAAGGATTGCCCGATCAGGCATATCTCTATTTCGAGTCCGCGAATGAATATAAAGGGGATGTGGAGGTGACCTTGGAACCCGCCACGACGTTCCGGGCGAAAGTGTATCTGCCGAAGAAGCATCTCGTGAAGGGCGAGACCTATGCGGTGGCGACCGGCAAACGGCACCTCCGTGTCTCCTACCAGGGAAAGGTGATTTATGAGCGTACGTTGATGTTCACGACGCAGGAAACGCAAAAAATCCTCCTGCCATGAAAGTCCTGTCATGTGCAGCCGCAGGCCTCCTTCTGCTGACAGCCTGCGGCACGGAGAGCTCCATTGCCCATTTGTATAATTGGCAGAATTATGAATCGGCTACGTATGCCTATTACAAACAGCAGACGCCGGAATCGGAGAAACAGCTGTTGGATATGTATAAGGCGTTGATTGATTCGCCCGGCGGCCTGCGCAAACAGGTGCCTCCCGGTGTCTATGCCGAGTATGGCTATTTGTTGTGGCGGGGCGGCAAGCAGGAAGAGGGCATGCAGCTGATGAAGATGGAGCAGCAATTGTATCCGGAGTCGAAACCCTTTATAGATCGTTTAATGAAACAGATGGAGAAATGAAAGCCAAGATAGTTGCAATCAGTACGTTGTTGGCAGGCGTGATGTCACTTGTCTCCTGCTCTTCGACCCATTTGACCCGAAGCGGCTCCTATCCCAAACTCTATGAGGAGCAGCCGGTGGCAATCGCCGTGATGCCTCCGATCAACAACACGACCCATGTGGAGGCCAAGGAGTATTTCTATACGACCTTGGCGAAGCCCCTGTGCAACAAGGGTTATTACGTGATCTCTCCCCTGCTGGCCATGGAGATCTTCAAGAACGAAAGCGCGTATGACAGCGAGCAGTTCCTCAACAATTCGTTGCAGCCTTTCCACGATGTGTTTGGAGTGGATGCCGTGCTCTTCACGACCATTGAGCAGTGGTCCAAATCCGCTTTGGGAGGTACGGTCACCGTCCAGATCGAATATGAGTTGAAATCGACTCACACCAACGAGACGCTTTTCAAACGTAACGGCACGCTGACCCTCGACCTCAACTCGACAAGCAGTGGTCAGGGACTGGGCAATCTGCTGCTCGACATGGTCTCGTCCGCTGTGGCGACAGCGTTGACCGACAAGACGGACGTGGCGCGACGCTGCAACAACTATGTGCTGCGCGATCTGCCGGAGGGGAAATATTCCCCCTATCACGGCACGGATCGCGATACGGAATGCAGTCCGGAACGCTTCTCTGTGCGAATCAACGAGTAAGAGACCGGGTCTGTTTGAGATTTTTGTGCTACCTTTGCCGCGTGAATTCGGGAAGAATTCGTTTTTGAGTATAAACCTAAATATATTTTATGGGTCATAATTTATTACAAGGGAAACGCGGCATCATTTTCGGTGCTTTGAACGACATGTCAATCGCCTGGAAGGTGGCAGAGAGAGCTGTGGAAGAGGGCGCTGTCATTACGTTGAGTAACACTCCGGTAGCCGTCCGTATGGGACAGGTGGATGCCTTGGCGAAAAAGCTGAATGCCGAGGTGCTGCCGGCTGATGCCACCAATGTGGAGGATCTGGAGATGGTTTTCGCCAAGTCTGTAGAGATTTTGGGCGGCAAGATCGACTTCGTGCTGCACTCGATCGGCATGAGTCCGAATGTCCGCAAGAAACGTACATACGACGATTTGGACTACAGCATGTTGGAGAAGACGCTCGACATCTCTGCCATTTCGTTCCACAAGATGTTGCAGGTGGCCAAGAAGCAGGATGCCATTGCGGAATATGGCTCCGTCGTGGCGCTCTCTTACGTAGCGGCACAGCGTACATTCTTTGGTTACAATGATATGGCCGATGCCAAGAGTCTGTTGGAGTCGATCGCCCGCAGTTTCGGCTACATTTACGGACGGGAAAAGAATGTGCGTATCAACACCATTTCACAGTCTCCGACAATGACAACAGCCGGTAGCGGTGTCAAAGGCATGGAACATTTGATGGACTTTGCCGGCAAGATGAGCCCGCTGGGCAATGCGACGGCTGACGAATGTGCCGACTATTGCGTGATGATGTTCTCCGACTTTACGCGCAAGGTGACGATGCAAAACCTCTATCACGATGGAGGCTTCTCAAGCATGGGCATGAGCCTCCGGGCCATGAACCAGTATAGCAAGGGATTGGAAGAATATACCGACGAGAACGGTCATATTATTTACGGCTGATATGTTTATCAAGATTTATCCGGAGAATCCGAATCCAAAAGCAATCGACAAGGTCATCTCCGTCCTGCGGGACGGAGGACTTGTCATTTATCCGACCGACACCATCTATGCCATCGGCTGCGATGCGCTGAACGTGCGTGCCGTAGAGCGGATTTGTCAGATAAAAGGGGTCAATCCGCAGAAGAGCGGCCTCTCCATTATCTGCTACGACCTGTCTAATCTGAGTGAATATGCCAAAGTGAGCAATTCGGCTTTCAAGCTGATGAAGAAGAACCTGCCGGGACCCTTCACCTTCATTCTCCCGACCAGCAGCGAATTGCCTAAAATCTATAAGAACCGGCGTGAAGTGGGCATCCGTGTGCCCGACAACAACATCATCCGTACGTTGGTCAAGGAGCTGGGCAATCCCATTCTGACCATGTCCATCCACGACGACGATGAATATGTGGAATACTCCACGGATCCGGAACTGATTGCCGAGAAGTATGAGGATCTTGTGGATGTCGTCATCGACGGTGGCATGGGGGGCACAGAGGTCTCTACGGTCATTGACTGCACCACCGATGAGTTCACCATCGTCCGCCAGGGCAAAGGTGAATTGAATGACTGAAAAATTGCGCTTTCACCGTATGTTTTTCTATAGACGTTGTGCCCGGATACGGCTGAGCGTGTAGATGGATATGCCTAAAAAGGCGGCCACATATTTCAGCTTTACCCGATTGATGAGGCCGGGATAGCGTTGGAGAAAATGTTCGTAACGCTCCTTCGGAGAGAGTTGCAGGCGATCGACGAATATGTGGCTCAATTCCTTGTTGACATCCTGATGCAACACCCGTCCCCAGTTGGCAATGTCAATGTATTGCTCGTAAAGCTCGTTCAGCCGGTCGATGGGGAGCACATAGATTTCGCAGTCTTCGATGGTTTCGATGCTTTCGATGGAGGGATGCTGATAGTACATGGAGTCCATGCCGAACGTGATGTCTCCCTCCTTGCTGAACCAGGTGGTGGTGTCCGTACCGTCGTGGTGGAAAACGGACCGGGTGATGCCCTTCTCGATGAAGTACACCAGCCGATCCGTATGTCCTGAGGCCACGATACAGGTCTCTTTGGGATAGAAACGCCGTTCCATGCCGGCTGTGAGCGCTTGCAGGGCCTCTTCCGACATGGGGTGTGTAGCCTGTATTTTAGCGATTATGTGTTTCATGGAGATATTTTTTCCAACTGTGCAAAGGTAACAAACATTCGACAGCTATCAAACGAAACGTGCGGCCAGCCATTTGCGTACCGGCTCATCGTAGAGTTTCAGGCAGAGATAGGCCACAAGGATGTTCCAGCCATACACGCAAAGCGCCACCTGCCAGGTCTCCGCAAATGTGTAGAGTTCGCTCTTGATGAGCCATGCGTAGAACAGATACATAAACGGATAGTGGATGATGTAGAGCGGAAACGACAAGTCTCCCAGGAATTTGCAGACGCGGGTGGAGAATCGGTCCGTGGTCTGTCCGGAGGCTCCGAGCCATACGATCAAAGGGAAGACAGCGGCGATACAGAAGATTTCGAACAGGCCGTTCCACAGGATGGGGGTGTTGCCTCCGATGAAGGGGACAAACAACAGGGCGGCCAACAGAACGGCACAGATCCAGAAGGCTCCTTTGATGCGGGTCGGCTGGAAATGGCGGGACAACAGCATTCCCAGGGTGAAGGGGAAGAGCATACGCAGGGAACCGCCGAGGAAATTCACGCTGTCCAACGTCCATCCCACCCCAAGACTTCCATAGCCGGAGACGTCGAAGATGGCGAAACAGCCCAAGGCAACGCCCAGCGTGATCACCAGTGCTGACAGCGCCTTGTTGGAGAGGCGACGGATGAAAAGGGCGTAAAGGATATTGCCGATGTATTCAAAGAACAGAGACCAGGCCGGTCCGTTCAGCGGGAACATCTCTCCGTTGCCGCGTACTTCATAGCCGCAACCCGGCACAGCGGGAATGAAACACAAAGTGAGCAGCAGGGCAAGCATGACACTGGAGGTGGCGATATGCGTTCCGTCCCATTGCACGCTTCCCTGGATGAGGAACGTGAGGGCACCCAGCAGCGCTCCCATGATGACCATCGGATGGAGGCGGATCAGGCGTCGGCTGAAGAAACCTTTCATCGTCAACGACTTGCTCCATCTGTCATCATAGGCGTATCCGATGACGAATCCGGACAACATGAAGAAAAAGTCAACGGCCAGATAGCCGTGGTTGATGCACTCAATGAAAGGTTTTGTACCCGCAAACGCATAGCCCTCGAACACGTGATACCATACGACCAGCAAGGCAGCTACTCCGCGCAGTCCGTCCAGCAAGTCGTAATGCGGCTTGGAGTCGCTGAAGGCGGCAGATGAAGAAACGTAATTTGCCATACAGTTTGTATTGTTTATTTAGATGAATAAAATGACAAAAATACCGACATCTGTTGGCTTCTGTTTTGCTTTTGGGCAAAAAAAGCTGTTCAATGCTCCGGCCAGCCCTGCCCGGCCCCACCCGGCAGTACTCCCCGGCTCCTTGGGCTGCCCTGCCCAGTGCGCCGGATAGCTCTCCCCAGTGCGCTGAACTGCCCTGTCGGGCGCGCCGGGGTGCTCTGTCCGATGAGCCGGACTGTACGGCTTGGCGGGCTGAGTTCCCTGCCCAGCCCGCCAAGCCGCTCTCCCCATCGTATCGGGCTGCTCTCCCCGGTTCATCCGTCCCGTCTGTCGGAAGTGTCCGCGTTAGGATATGACACTTTTTACCGTTTAAATCATGTTAAACAGAGGAAAACTGGGAGTTGACGGGCTGGAATCGGCTAAATTCGTGCCGTTTTTTGTATAAAATTGTAGTTTTATGGATAGAAACGAGTTTCAGAGCCGATTGGCTTTTCGATTCTGTCACTTCTCAAACCGTTCGTATGCCGTGTTCCGTACGCTCAACAAAGCCGTGAGCATTGGCGTGCTGACCATTCCGACGTTGCTGTTTGCACAGACGGAGTCCCTCCGTGCGCAGGTGCAGAGCGAAGAGAAGGTGCAGCTCTATGAATTGGAGGAGATCGAGGTGACGGGAAGTCGCGTGCCGCTGACGTTGGGTCAGGCAGCACGTATGGTCACGGTGTTGGATCGGCAGTCCATTGCCGCCGCGCCTGTGGAGAGTGTGAATGACCTGTTGAAATACGCCATCGGGGTGGATGTGCGCCAACGGGGCGACATGGGTGTCCAGACCGACATCAGCATTCGGGGCGGCACCTTCGACCAGATTACCATCTTGCTGAATGGCATCAATATCTGTGATCCCCAGACCGGTCATAATGCCGCCGATTTCCCTGTCGATCTGAGTGAGATCGAACGGATTGAGGTGCTTGAGGGACCGGCAGGCCGTGTGTATGGAACCTCCTCACTGGTGGGAGCCATCAACATCGTCACCCGCACGGAACCCAACAGCAGTGCCGAAGTGCATGCCGAGGGCGGTTCGTACGGATTCTTCCAAGGGGGCGCGCGAGCCAACATAGCCAAAGGGGACTTCAACAACCAGCTATCCGGCAGTTACACCCGGAGCGACGGCTTCAGCCGTAACCAGGCGGGCGGACTCAATGCCGATTTCCAGACCACACGCCTGTTCTATCAGGGACAATTCAAGCAGTCTGACATCCAGTTGCGCTGGCATGCCGGATTCTCCAACAAGGAGTATGGCTCCAACACCTTCTACAGTGCCAAATATGATGATCAATTTGAACATACACGCAAATATTTCGGTGCCTTGCAGGCGGAGACAAGCGGTTCGCTCTTCCATTTCAGACCGGCCATCTATTGGAACCGTTCGGAAGACCGTTTCGAGCTGTTCCGGGGCCAGCCGGACAAGGTGCCCTTCAACTATCACCGCACCGATGTCTATGGCGTCAATCTGAACAGCTATGTGGAAACCTCGTTAGGCAAGACGGCTTTCGGAGCCGAGTTGCGCAATGAGGGCATTATCAGCACCAATCTGGGCGAACCGCTGAGCCAGCCCAAGACAGCCCCTGACGGCGTGGGCACCTACAAAGTGGGGCTGAACCGCACGAATATCAGTTTCCACCTCGAACACACCCTGTTACTGAACCGTTTCACGCTGTCAGCCGGTGTGATTGCCGTGAAAAACACCGGCAACGAGATGAATTTCCGTTTCTATCCGGGTGTGGATGCCAGCTATCAGCTGGCACGTAACTGGAAAGCCTACGCCTCGTTCAACACCTCCCTGCGTATGCCTACTTTCACCGAACTCTATTATTCCGTGGGTGGCCATGCGGCGGACAAGAATCTGAAACCGGAGGAGATGAATGCCTACGAAGTGGGCGTGAAATACCTGTCCGGCGGTGTACGGGGTACGACCAGCCTGTATTATCATCATGGCATGAACATGATTGACTGGATCATGGACATGACTGAAGGAGACGAGGCCGTCTGGCGTTCCGTAAACCATACGAAACTGAACACGTTGGGCGTAGAGACCTCCTGGGCGTTTGACTTGCCGGCTTTGACCGGTTGGGACGGTTTCCTCCGGACGCTCCACGTGGGGTACAGCTACATAGACCAAAGCAAGGATCTGGATCCGTCCATCCAGTCCAAATATGCACTGGAGTATCTGAAACACAAACTGGTGGCACAGGCTGATTTCCGGGTGTGGAGCCGGTTGCAGCTGCACGTCGCCTATCGTTGGCAGGATCGTGTGGGTACCTATCAGGTGTATCAGTCCGGTGTCGCCTCCGACGAACTGGCGGAATACAGTCCCTATTCGCTGTTAGACGCCCGCCTGTCGTGGAATGCGGATCGTTACAAGGTGTATGTGGAGGCAAACAACCTGCTCAACAAGACCTATTATGATCATGGAAACATTCCGCAGCCCGGTATTTGGGTGAAAGCGGGTATCAGTTGGCGAATTTTCCGTTAACTTTGAACCGTGAACAGCTATTTTTCAAAATAAATCAAAGATTATACGATGGATGCACACCAAATGTTTTTCAGAAGAATCGGCGGATGGATGTTGGTCCTTTGGACCACCGTCGGAACACTGCAGGCACAGACTGCCGACCGGGCGATGACTATCGACGATTTAGTGTCGTGGGAGCGCATTTCCCGTCAGGCCATTTCTGACGATGGCCGTTGGGTGGCCTGCCAGATGGAGCCTTGGGAGGGGGACGCGACCGTGTTGCTGTATGCCTCGGACGGAAAAGAAACGGCCCGTTTTCATCCTGCCAACAGTTTTCAATTCTCAGCGTCGTCACGCTTTTTGATTGTCAAGGAGAACCCGGCCCTCCGTGTCGTGGACTCCCTGAAGTTGAAGAAGACGAAGAAGGAGAAGATGCCGATGGACCGTTTGGTGATCCGGCCTGTGGACGGCACATCGGAAACGATCGACTCGCTGCGTAGTTTCCAACTGGCTGAGGCTGCCGACTGGATTGCGTATCAGCGTGGACGGACCGATTCGACGCTGTATGTGCGTTCGTTGGACGGAGCGCGGCAATACACGTTCCCGGCCGTGACGTCGTATCGTTTTGCCAAGAAAAGCGGCATGCTGGCCTTTACGCGGGTTGACAGTGCCCAGGCCGGCCTCTATACGTTGGACCCCACGCAGGGCGTGCCGCAACCGATCCGCTCCGGCAAGGGTGAGTATCGCCATGTGACCTTTGACGAGCAAGGCACACGGCTGGCATTCCTCTATTGTGCAGACAAGGATTCGGCCAGCAAGGCCCTTGCGCTTTATCTTTCCGAGAAACAGGCTCCCGCACGGGAGATTGCCACCCGTGGCCATCAGGCCCTTCCGGCCGGCTGGGTCATCGGCGAGCCGGGAGAACAGAGCGAGCTGCGTTTCTCGAAGTCGGGCACCCGTCTTTACTTTGCTACCCGGCCCGAACCCCGTCAGAAAGATACGACGCTGTTGGAAGAGAAACGTCCCAACGTGCAGGTGTGGAGCTGGAACGAGCCTGTGCAATACACCGTGCAGGAATATAACAAGAAGACCGATCTGAAAAAGTGCTATCAGGCGGTCTATCATCTCTCTACCGGAGCTGTGGTGCAGTTGTCCGATCCGGATCTGCCGCACTGCCAGCTGGCGGATGAGGGCGACGGCGACTGGGCTCTGCTCTCCACTTCGACGCCCTATTCCCTCTCCTCCATGTGGGAAGGACGTACCCGTAGCGACTATTACACCGTGCAGGTGACGACAGGCAAGCGTACGTTGCTGGCGACAGCCGATTATGGCCGTTACCGGCTCTCCCCTGCCGGCCGATATGCCTATTGGTATGGCGAGACCGACAGCTGCTGGTACACCCGTACCTTGCCGGAGGGCACGTTACACCGCCTCACCACGCCGCAGAGCTTCGGCGCCTGGGATGTGCAGAACGATGTGCCCGACTATCCGCGTGCCTATGGCGCAGACGGATGGACCGCCCGGGATGAGGCGCTTCTTCTGTATGATCAGTATGATCTTTGGCGTTTTGATCCGACGGGTGCCGCTGCACCGGTGAATCTGACCCGTGACGGACGTTCGTCCCGTCGCTCCTATCACCGGCTGTCACTCGACAAGGAGGCGCGTACCGTCGATCTGAGTCAGAAACAGCTGCTTCAGGCGTTTGACGAACAGACAAAGGGATACGCCTACTACGAAGCGCGACTGGATGGAAAATCGGCTCCCAAGCGGCTGTTGGGCGGCGATTATATGCTACGGACCTTAGTGAAGGCCAAGCAGACGGACGATGTGGTCTATACGATCGAACGGTACGACCAGTTCCCCGACCTGTATCATTCGACCACCGCTTTCAAGCAGTCGGTCCGACTGACCGACGGGAAGGCCCAGCAGGCGCGTTTCACCTGGGGCACGGCGGAACTGATCCGCTTCACTTCGTTAGATGGCCGGGAAGTGGAGGGCGTTGTGTATAAACCCGCCGGCTTCGATCCGCAGAAACAGTATCCGTTGCTTGTCAATTTCTATGAAACCAACTCCGAGACGTTGCACAACTTCCGTATGCCGGAGGCGCACCGTTCTACGATTGATTATCATTATTATAATAGCCATGGCTATGTGGTGTTCAATCCCGATGTCCACTATCGCGACGGCTATCCCGGCGAGAGCTGCTACAACTGTGTGATGGCCGGTGTGCAGGAGCTGATCCGCAGCGGATATATCGATCCCAAACGCATCGGAGCCAGCGGCCACAGCTGGGGAGGCTATCAGACAGCCTATTTGGCTACGCGTACCAACCTGTTCGCCGCCTTCGAGAGCGGTGCGCCGGTGGTGAATATGTTCAGTGCCTACGGCGGCATCCGTTGGGGCTCCGGTCTGGCCCGCGCGTTCCAGTACGAGCATACGCAAAGCCGTCAGGGCGGCACACCCTGGAGCACGCCGATGCGCTATTTCTCCAATTCTCCCCTCTTTTCGATGGACAAGGTGCAGACACCGATTCTGATCATGCACAACGATGCGGACGGCCATGTGCCTTGGTATCAGGGCATCGAATTCTTCGTGGCCATGAAGCGCCTGGGCAAGACCTGCTGGATGCTCAACTACACGGGGGAGCCTCACTGGCCTACGCGGATCGCCAACAAAAAGGATTTCCAGACCCGCATGGCACAGTTCTTCGACCACTATCTGAAGGGGGCTCCGATGCCCAAGTGGATGGCGGAAGGCGTGCCCGCTGTAGAACAGCCTTATGAACTGGGATATGACTTGCCGGAATGAGAAATGAATAATTTCTTTCCGTGGGCAAGAAAAGCAGGGAATATTTTGTTCTATTTAGGGAATTAGCATATCTTTGCGAAACGCTGAAGGGCATTTAAGAAAGCATTTTCTAAATACCATTAAATAACTTAAATTATTATCTTATGTGGTTACTTAATTCTTCTATCGGGAAGAAGCTGATAATGAGCTTATCTGGTATCTTCCTTATTCTGTTTTTGTTGTTCCACCTGTCCATGAACGTGGCGGCAGTCTTCTCAGGCGAGGCTTACGACATGATTTGTGGCTTCTTGGGCTCTAACTGGTATGCGGTGGCAGGTACATTGGTGTTGGCTGCCGGTTTCGTGATTCACATTCTGTATGCTTTCGTGCTGACGTTGCAGAACCGCAAGGCACGCGGTAACGACCGCTATGCGGTCAATGCACGTCCGAAAGGTGTGGAATGGGCTTCTCAGAACATGTTGGTGTTGGGTATCATCGTGATCCTGTTCGCGATCCTGCACTTCTCACAGTTCTGGTATCACATGATGTTTGCCGAACTGATCGGTCATCATGAAGTGACTTTGTGCGACGGATCTGTCGTTTCTCCGCAGAGCGGCTCCGCGTTCATCAACTTCTACTTCAAGGGTAATCTGCTGTTCACCATCCTCTATCTGGTTTGGTACGCTGCCCTGTGGTTCCATTTGACTCACGGATTCTGGAGTGCTATCCAGACAATCGGTTGGAACAATACCGTATGGATGAGCCGTTGGGAGTGCATCTCCAAGTGGGTTGCCACGATCATCTGCTTAGCTTTCGCAATCATCACGATTATTTTCTTCCTGAACGGAGTGGGCGGCAGCTGCTGCGCAGCTTCAGGATGCTGCTAATGCGAAATAATATATGGTCTAATTGAAAAGAAATATCATAGTATGGCTGAAATAAATTCAAAAATACCTCAAGGCCCGTTGGCTGAGAAGTGGACAAATTATAAAGCTCACCAGAAATTGGTGAACCCTGCCAATAAGCGTCGTCTGGACATTATCGTTGTCGGTACAGGTCTGGCGGGTGCATCTGCTGCCGCCTCATTGGCAGAAATGGGATTCAATGTGTTGAACTTCTGTATTCAGGACTCTCCGCGTCGTGCTCACTCTATCGCAGCACAGGGCGGTATCAACGCTGCCAAGAACTATCAGAACGACGGTGACTCCGTGTATCGTCTGTTCTACGATACGATCAAGGGTGGTGACTACCGTGCACGCGAAGCCAATGTCTATCGTCTGGCTGAAGTGTCAAACTCGATCATCGACCAGTGCGTGGCTCAGGGTGTTCCGTTCGCTCGTGAATATGGTGGATTGCTGGACAACCGTTCATTCGGTGGTGCACAGGTATCGCGTACGTTCTATGCCCGTGGCCAGACGGGTCAGCAGCTGTTGTTGGGCGCTTACTCTGCATTGAGCCGTCAGATCGGTTTGGGCAAAGTGAAGATGTTCACCCGCCACGAGATGCTGGACGTAGTGAAGGTGGATGGCCGCGCACGTGGTATCATCGCCCGCAACCTGATCACAGGTAAGATCGAGCGTTTCGCCGCTCATGCCGTAGTGGTGGCAACCGGTGGTTACGTCAACACCTTCTTCTTGTCAACCAACGCAATGGCATCCAACGGTTCTGCTGCATGGCAGTGCTACAAGAAGGGTGCTTACTTCGCTAACCCCTGTATGGTGCAGATCCACCCGACCTGTATTCCGGTGAAGGGTGACTTCCAGTCCAAGCTGACATTGATGTCTGAGTCATTGCGTAACGACGGCCGTATCTGGGTGCCGAAGAAGCTGGAAGATGCCAAGGCATTGCAGGCCGGTACAAAGAAGGGCAAGGATATTCCTGAAGAGGATCGCGACTACTATCTGGAGCGTCGTTATCCGGCCTTCGGTAACTTGGTTCCGCGTGACGTGGCTTCACGTGCCGCTAAAGAGCGTTGCGATGCCGGCTACGGCGTGAACAACACAGGCTTGGCTGTGTTCCTGGACTTCTCTGACGCGATCAACCGTCTGGGTAAAGAGGTCGTTAAGCAGAAATACGGCAACTTGTTCGATATGTATGAGGAGATCACGAACGACAATCCGTACGAGACTCCGATGATGATCTATCCGGCCCTCCACTACTCGATGGGTGGTCTGTGGGTTGATTATGAATTGATGACTTCCGTACCGGGCTTGTTCGCTATCGGTGAGGCCAACTTCTCTGACCACGGTGCAAACCGTCTGGGTGCTTCTGCGTTGATGCAGGGATTGGCTGACGGTTACTTCGTATTGCCCTACACCATCCAGAACTATCTGTCAGACCAGATCCAGGTGCCGCGTTTCAGCACCGATCTGCCGGAGTTTGCAGCTGCTGAGAAGGCTATCCAGGAACGTATCAACAAGTTGATGAACATCAAGGGTAAAGAGACCGTTGATACCATCCACCGGAAACTGGGTCACATCATGTGGGAATACATCGGTATGGCTCGTGATGCAAAGGGCTTGAACGAGGCTATCAACAAGCTGAAAGAGCTGAAGAAGGAATTCTGGAGCAATGTATTCATCCCGGGCAAGGCTGATTCTCAGAACACCGAGTTGGAGAAGGCGTTGCGTTTGGCTGACTTCATCGAGATCGGTACTTTGATGGCTCACGATGCGTTGGATCGTGCTGAATCTTGTGGTGGTCACTTCCGTACGGAACACCAGACAGAAGAGGGCGAAGCACTCCGTCATGACGATCAGTTCATGTATGTCTCTTGCTGGGAATACCAGGGCGACGAGAAGGATCCGGTGATGCTGAAAGAGCCGCTGAATTATGAATTCGTAGTGCCGCAGACACGTAACTACAAGAAGTAATCAACACACAACACAAAAATTAGAATCAAATGGATAAAGATATAAATGTCACACTAAAAGTTTGGCGTCAGCGAGGCCCGAAGGAGAAAGGACAATTCGAGACCTACCAAATGAAGAACATCAACCAGAGTATCTCTTTTCTGGAGATGTTGGATATTTTGAACGAACAGTTGGTGAACGAGGGGAAAGAACCGATCGTGTTTGACCACGACTGCCGCGAAGGTATCTGCGGTATGTGTTCTTTGTATGTGAACGGTCATCCGCACGGACCGGCTACGGGAGCGACTACTTGCCAGCTCTATATGCGCCGTTTCCACGACGGAGAGACGATCACGATCGAACCGTGGCGTTCTGCCGGATTCCCGGTGATCCGCGACTTGATGGTCGATCGTTCCGCATACGACAAGATCATCCAGGCGGGTGGTTTCGTATCTGTCAACACAGGTGGTGTGCCTGATGCCAACTCCACTCCGATCTCCAAGAAGAACGCTGATCTGGCCATGGACGCAGCCGCTTGTATCGGTTGTGGTGCCTGTGCAGCCGCTTGTAAGAACGGTTCTGCCATGTTGTTCGTATCTGCCAAGGTGAGCCAGTTGGCCTTGCTGCCTCAGGGTCGCGTAGAGGCTGCCCGCCGTGCGAAAGCCATGGTAGCCAAGATGGACGAACTGGGCTTCGGTAACTGTACGAACACTCGTGCATGCGAAATGGAGTGTCCGAAGAACATCTCTGTCAGCAACATCGCACGTTTGAACCGTGAGTTTATCTGTGCAAAATTGAGCGATTAAGTAATCACACGATAATCGGGTGAAGGAGGGTGCAACGGGTTTGTACCCTCCTTTTGTTTTTCTTAGCAAAGTGATAACGTTAATTAATAGGAATGATGGTGCGGATCATGCAATTGTCCGTACTTTTGCACTGTGGTTTTTTCATAATAGTATTAGATTTAAGGTTAACAAAGTTGATTAGGGCTTGTCGGGAGACAGGCTTTAATTTTTTGTATATATACAGAAAAATCCCCCGTTCTCGAGAAAGAACAGGGGATTACAATCAAATATAGGTGAGACTTTAGTATATAATTGTTTCTCCGTTACGGATAATGTTGACGACTTCCATTTCAAAATGCAGGGCTGAGAAGGGCAGAATGGAGGAACTGCCGGAGTAGGAATAACCCAACTCCTGCGGGATCCAGGCTTCCCAACGGTCTCCGATGTGCATATATTGCAATGCAGTTGCCCAGCCGCTGACTACTCCGGAAACGGCGAATACACGGGGCTCCTGATAGGGCGGCTCGCACGTGTCGAACTCCACATCGTCGATCGTCTTGCCCGTGTAATAGACAGTCACGCTGTCTGTATAGTAGATCTGTGTCGTTCCGTTTCCCTCTTTCAGCACTTTGATGTAGATGGAACCGTCGTTGCCTTGCGATTTGAGCGCTGTATAGTTCGGATCTGTCGCAATTTTCTGGATAGCTTGCTCATTTTCTGCTTTCCAATCCGCATACTGCTCCAACAACTCCGCATACGATAACGTATCATCATCACCACAGGAAACGGCCCAGAACGCACACAGGCAAATCCAGGCTATGAAACCGAACTTCTTCATACGCTTATTCAATGATTTTCTTCAACAAATTCTTCATGCTTACTTTCTCGCTGATGATCTCATGCAGCTTGTCGATAGAGACACGCTCCTGCTCCATCGTGTCGCGGAAACGGATGGTGACGCAGTTGTCCACCAACGTGTCGTGATCGACGGTGATACAGTAGGGTGTTCCGATGGCATCCTGACGGCGATAACGCTTTCCGATGGAGTCCTTCTCGTCGTATTGGCAACGGAAGTCGAAACGCAGCATGTTGACGATCTCTTCGGCCTTTTCGGGCAGTCCGTCCTTTTTGACCAACGGCAGCACAGCCAGCTTGATCGGAGCCAGTGCAGCAGGCAATTTCAGCACGACGCGGCTCTCTCCGTTCGGCAGCTGCTCTTCGCAGTAGGATCCCGCCATGATGCTCAGGAAGACACGATCGACACCGATAGAGGTCTCGATCACGTACGGTGTATAGCTCTGGTTCAGTTCCGGATCGAAATACTGGATCTTCTTGCCGGAGAATTTCTCGTGCTGGCTCAGGTCAAAGTTCGTACGGCTGTGGATTCCCTCCACCTCCTTGAAGCCGAACGGCATCTCAAACTCGATGTCGGTGGCTGCGTTGGCGTAGTGAGCCAGCTTCTCATGGTCGTGATAGCGATACTTCTCATCGCCCAGACCCAGCGCCTTATGCCATTTCAGACGGGTCTCTTTCCATTTCTTGAACCATTCGATCTCCTCACCCGGACGGACGAAGAACTGCATCTCCATCTGCTCGAACTCGCGCATACGGAAAATGAACTGACGAGCCACGATCTCGTTGCGGAACGCCTTACCGATCTGGGCGATACCGAACGGAATCTTCATACGGCCTGTCTTCTGTACATTCAGGAAGTTGACGAAGATGCCCTGGGCAGTCTCCGGACGCAGATAGACCTTCATGGCACCGTCTGCCGTCGAACCCATCTCTGTGGAGAACATCAGGTTGAACTGACGTACGTCGGTCCAGTTGCGTGTGCCGGAAATCGGGCAGACGATCTCGCAATCCAGAATCAACTGACGCAGATCCTCGAAGTTGGAGTCGTTCATATCTTTTGAATAGCGGGCATGGATCTCATCCCATTTAGCCTGATATTCCAGTACGCGCGGGTTGGTGGCGCGGAACTGGGCTTCGTCGAATTTTTCGCCGAAACGTTTGGCAGCCTTGGCAATCTCCTTGTTGATCTTCTCTTCGATCTTGCCCAGGTGATCCTCAATCAGGACATCAGCGCGATAGCGCTTCTTGGAATCTTTGTTGTCGATCAGGGGATCGTTGAACGCATCCACATGGCCGGAAGCCTTCCAGATGGTCGGATGCATGAAAATAGCCGAGTCAATGCCTACTACATTCTCGTGGAGCAAAGTCATGCTGTCCCACCAATATTTTTTGATATTATTTTTCAGCTCAACGCCATACTGTCCATAATCATACACCGCTCCCAAACCGTCATAAATCTCAGACGAGGGGAATACGAATCCATATTCCTTGCAATGCGACACCAATTTCTTAAAAACATCTTCTTGTGCCATAATAACGCTATAAAATTTAAATTCTAACCTATTGGGGTGCAAAGTAAATGATTTTTTCCGTAGTAATCACTCTACATTTCCGGCAATTCGCCTGTTTTTATTCATTACGACGTTATTTTTCTTACCTTTGCTTTCAAATGAATATATGTTTTACTTAAATCAACTCGCAATAGCATGAAATCTGAAGATTTATCCCGGCGCTCGTTTTTGAAACGGGTCGCTTTGTTGTCGGCTGCGGCCTCTGTTCCCTCATTTTGGATCCCGGCAAAAGGCATGACGCCTCGTGTCAGCGCAAACGACAAGGTGAATATTGCTTTTATCGGAATCGGACAGCGTGGCGGTGAAATCGCCAAGGAATTGTATAATACAGGACTTTGTAACGTGGTGGCTCTCTGTGACGTAGATATGGGCGCCCCGCACACGCAGGAACTCATGAACATGTTCCCCAAGGCTGCCCGTTTCCAGGACTTCCGGAAGATGTTCGAGAAGATGGCTGACAAGATCGATGCCGTGACGGTCGGTGTGCCGGACCACTCCCACTTCCCCATCTCCATCGAGGCGATGAGCTACGGCAAACATGTCTATGTGGAGAAACCGATGGCCCGTACGTTCCAGGAGATTGAAATCATGATGCGGGCTGCCAAGAAATACAATGTCGTGACGCAGATGGGTAATCAGGGACACTCCGAGGCCAACTATTTCCAGTTCAAGGCGTGGAAAGAGGCCGGCATTATCAAGGATGTGACGGCGATTACGGCTCACATGAACAGCTCACGCCGTTGGCACGGCTGGAACCCGCGCATCAAACACATGCCGATGGGCGAGCCGAAGCCCGATACGTTGGATTGGGACACATGGATCGGCGTGGCTCAATATCACGACTATAATCACGACTATCATTTGGGCCAGTGGCGTTGCTGGTACGACTACGGCATGGGCGCATTGGGCGACTGGGGTGCACACATCCTCGACACGGCGCACGAGTTCCTGGAACTGGGCTTGCCCACCGAGGTGAATCCGCTCTATCTCAAGGATCACAATCCCTTCTTCTTCCCCATGTCTTCTACGATTCTTTTCCGCTTCCCGGAGCGCAAGGGCATGCCGGGCGTGGATGTCACTTGGTATGACGGATTGGACAATATCCCGGCCGTGCCGGAAGGATACGGCGTTTCCGAACTGGATGCCAACATCCCGACTGTGGCAGGCGGCAAGATCCAGCCGGCCAAATTGAATCCGGGCAAGGAAATCTACTCCAAGGATCTGATCTTCAAAGGCGGATCGCACGGAAGTACGCTTTCCATCATTCCGGAAGAGAAGGCAAAAGAGATGGCTTCCCGATTGCCGGAAGTGCCGAAGAGTCCCTCCAATCACTATGCCAACTTCCTGCTCAGCTGTATGGGCAAGGAGCAGACCCGTTCACCGTTCCACATTGCCGGCCCGTTGAGCCAGGTGTTCTGCCTCGGTGTGCTGAGCCAACGTCTGAATCGCAAGCTGGTCTTCGACCGCGACACGAAACAGATCACCAACGATCCGGTTGCCAACGAGATGCTGTGTGGCCTGCCACCGCGTAAGGGTTGGGAACAGTATTACAACATTTGAAAACAATGAAACGATTGATATCTGCGATTAGCCTGCTTCTGTGTCTGCTGACGGCCTGGCCGTCGGCAGCACAACAGGAGCTGCAACCCCTTCCGATCGACCCGAAAGTGCGATACGGACATTTGGAAAACGGACTTACCTACTATATCCGACACAATGAATTGCCCAAAGAACGGGCTGATTTCTACATAGCCCAGAATGTCGGATCCATCCTTGAAGAAGAGAACCAGCGCGGACTGGCCCATTTCCTCGAACACATGGCGTTCAATGGCAGCAAGAATTTTCCCGGCCACGGAATGGACGATTTCATCGAACGTGCCGGCATGCGCAACGGGGAGAATTTCAATGCCTACACCAGTTTCGACCAGACGGTCTATATGGTGATGAACGCACCGGTCAATCGGCCGGGTGTGGCGGACTCCTGCCTGTGGATCCTGCACGACTGGTCTAATTGTCTGACCTTGTCGGATGAAGAGATTGAGAAAGAGCGGGGTGTGATCCGCGAGGAGTGGCGTTCGGGCCGCGATGCGCAGACGCGCTTGTGGGAACAGCAGTTGCCGAAAATCATGCCGGGCAGCCGCTATGCCAACCGGTTGCCCATCGGTGACATTGACGTGATCGAACATTTCAAGCCGGACGAGTTGCGTGCCTATTACAGGAAATGGTATCGTCCTGACTTGCAGGCTATCATTGTAGTGGGCGACATTGATGTGGATCAGACCGAACAACAGTTGAAAAAGATATTTGCCGACATTCCGGCTCCCGTGAATGCCGCCGAACGGAAAGAGGAGCCGGTGCCCGACAATGCCGAGCCGCTGGTTTCCATCGCCACTGACAAGGAATCGACCCGCACCCTGCTCTATCTGTTCTACAAACATGACAAACTGCCGCGTGAAGTGCAAGCCACTGTCACCGGATTGGTGTATAACTACATTCAGTCCGTCGCGTCCACCATGATGGGCGAACGTTTCGACGAGATTCTCCAGCAGGCCAATCCGCCTTTTGTGGATGCCGGCGTGTATGACGGTGATTTCTTCATGGCACGTACGAAGGGAGCCTGGACGGTGGTCGCCTTGGCCAAAGAGGGAGAGATTGATTCCACGATGACCACGTTGGTGCGTGAGACGGAGCGCCTGCGGCAGCATGGCTTCACGGCGTCGGAGTATGAGCGGGCACGTGTGAATGTGTTGAAAAGCTATGAATCGGCTTATAATGAACGCGATAACCAGAAGAACCGCAGTTACATGATGGAGTATGTGGACCATTTCACCAATGGCGGTTCCATTCCCGGCATTGAGCTGGAATATACGCTGATCAATCAGATTGCCCCCGCCATCACGGTGGAGCAGGTGAATGAGTATATCCGGCAGATCCTCACGGAGCAGAACATTGTCATCAGCCTGACAGGACCGGAAAAGGAGGGCCTCTCCTATCCTACCGAACAGGAGCTGCTCGCCTGGTTCCAGCAGGCACGCCAGTTACCGGTCGAACCCTATCGGGAGACGGTCTCTGACGAACCGCTCATCCCCGTGTTGCCTGCGCCGGGCTCGATTGTGAAAACAGAACAGGACGACCGGTTCGGCGCCACACTGTTTACCCTCTCCAACGGAGTCCGGGTGGTCGTCAAGCCGACGGAGTTCAAGAAGGACCAGATTCTCATGACGGCCACCAGCCCGGGCGGCACCTCGCTTTTCGGAGAGTCCGATTGGATCCATCTGAAGGTCTTCAACCAGGCCATTAACCTGGGCGGTTGGGGAGAGTTTGATGCGGTGAGCCTCAACAAACGGCTGGCGGGCAAAGATGTCTCTTGTACGCCTGCTGTGGGATTGGACGATGAGAGCCTGAACGGATCTGCCGTGCCGGCCGATCTGCAGACCCTGTTCGAGCTGATCTATCTGCAATTCACGGCTCCGCGGAAAGATTCCGAGGCCTTTGCCTCGTTCGAGACACGCCTGAAAGCGCAACTCAAGAACCAGGAACTCAATCCGATGGTGGCATTCAGCGACACGGTCACGCAGGTCGTCTATCACAATCATCCGCGGACACTCCGGTTGAAAGAGGCCGATTTCGAGCGGATCAGTTATGACCGCATCCTGGAGATGTATCGGGAGCGTTTTGCAGACGCGTCCGATTTCCTCTTTACGTTTGTGGGCAATGTCAATCCGGACAGCATCCGTCCCTATCTGGAGCAGTATCTGGCCACGCTGCCGGCCCTGCACCGTGTGGAAAAGGCGGATCTGACGACGATCGCCCGTCCGCTGCCGGGAGAGCGCATCAGCCGTTTCCTCCATCCGATGGAGACTCCGATGGCGAGTGTGCTGAATCTGCTTTCCGGACGGGTGGACGATACGTTGGAAAGCCGGGTGACCATGCAGATGCTCAAGCAGATATTGGATTTGGTCTATTTTGAGAAGGTCCGTGAGGAAGAGGGCGGCACGTATGGCGTCCAGACCTCTGCCGGAATTTCCCATTTCCCGGAAGGGGATGCGCTTCTGCAAATCTATTTCGATACGGAACCGGCCAAGCGCGAGCGGATGAATGCGATCGTGTGGGCAGAATTGCAGCGGATTGCTGAGGAGGGACCGCGCGAAGTGGACTTCCGGAAGACACATGACAATCTGTTGAAGCGTCATGCCGAGCAGTTGCAGGAGAACAGTTATTGGCTGAATACGCTGGATGTCTATTACTATCGAGGCTATGATGGCCTGACGGACTACGAGGCAACGGTCCGTTCCGTCACGCCGGAGAAACTCCGTGCTTTCACCCGGAGTCTGTTGTCGCAGGGCAACCGGATCGAGGTCGTCATGGAGCCATAGGGATCCGGGCGCACGAAGCCCGGAAAAAATACCCTGTTTATGGGATTGTCCGGGCGGAAGGACCCTCCTATCTTTGTCTCCATTTATGAGATAGATGATCCATTCCAAATAGAGACAATATGGCAACGATAGAAGAATTGAAGGAGCGCGTCATTGGCGGAGGATCGCTGACCGAAGCGGAGGCGTACGGTCTGTTGGAGACTCCGGACAAGGAGGCGCTCTATGATGCGGCGGGTGAGATCACCCGCCATTTCGGCAAGCCCGCATTCAATCCGTGCAGCATCATCAATGCACGGGCCGGGCAATGCTCCGAGAATTGTAAGTGGTGTGCCCAATCGGGCCATTATCATACGGATTCCGATGTACATGGCATCGTGTCGGCTGAACAGGTGCTTGACCAGGCTCATTATGACGAGCGGAAAGGAGTCAAGCGGTTCTGTCAGGTGACCAGCGGACGCAGCGTGAAGGGTGCCGCCTTGCGGAAGGTGTGTGAGAACTATCGGGCGTTGCGCCGGGAGACCAACCTGTTCCTTTGCGGGTCGCTGGGACTGCTGACGAAAGAGGAGCTGACCGAGCTGTGGGAGGCGGGCATGCGCCGTTATCACTGTAACTTGGAGGCGGCTCCCTCCTACTTTCCTTCGCTCTGTACGACCCACACAATCGACGAGAAGCTGCAGACGTTGCGCTGGGCGCGCGAGGTGGGCTTTGAATTGTGTAGCGGCGGCATCATCGGCATGGGGGAAACTCCGGCACAACGGGTTGAATTGGCTTGGAAACTCCGTGAGGTGCAGCCCGATTCGATACCGATCAATATTTTGGTGCCTATCAAGGGCACGCCTCTGGCCGACACGCCCCCGATCAGCGACGAAGAGATTCTGACCACAGTCGCCATCTTCCGTTTCCTCCATCCCAAGGCAGAACTGCGTTTTGCCGGTGGCCGTGCCCGGCTGTCGCGCGAGGTCCAGTTGCGTGCGCTGAAGATCGGCATCAACGCCGCCGTGGTGGGAGACCTGCTGACCACCGTCGGCTCCAAGATTGACGAAGACCGCCAGTTGGCCTCCGATGCGGGGTATCGGGAGTCCAATTAATCCATAGATTTGTGTATGTCTTCCATCGGAAGGAAGGCATACACATGCCATCTTCCTCTTCTACGTAATCAATTTCCTGTTGCTGTTTTGTACGCCAGAACCAGGAAGAGGGAAAGCCCACCTTGTTGGATCAGTTCATCATTGATTTTTAATAATTTAGGGACTGTCCGGAAATGTCGAATATTTCCTAACAAATTAATTGCTAATGTGTTAGAAATTTCCTATCTATTCTTATGAACCTCGCAAGAGTTCTGAGCGATTATTTTCAGTTCTT
>JBJECC010000083.1:0-2678 GCA_051870655.1 Parabacteroides sp.
CACCACACACACGATTGACGAGAAAATACAGACCTTGCGTTGGGCACGAGAGGTGGGTTTCGAGCTGTGTAGCGGAGGTATTATCGGCATGGGTGAGACACCGCGGCAACGGGTGGAACTGGCCTTAAAACTGCGTGAGGTACAGCCTGATTCTATCCCTATCAATATCCTTGTACCGATCAAGGGAACACCGTTGGCCGACACTCCCCCCATCAGTGATGAGGAGATCCTGACCATGGTGGCCATCTTCCGTTTCCTCCATCCGAAAGCGGAGTTGCGTTTCGCCGGTGGGCGTGCTCGCCTGTCTCGTGAAGTGCAACTCAAAGCGTTGCGCATCGGCATCAATGCCGCTGTAGTGGGTGACCTGCTAACCACCGTAGGCTCCAAAATTGACGAGGATCGGCAGTTGGTGGCAGAAGCAGGCTATCAATAAACCGGATATCCATTTCGGTGAGCGGCAAATGCCACAAAACCACACAGAAACAGTTAGAGCCGTTGTGCGCAAACAAAGAGAGCCTTTGCATGCAACGGCTCTACTACTCTTCCCAATCTTCTATCTGTATCTGAGGGATGCGGATAGTATCCAACAGATATTCCATACTACCATGTAGTTGCAGGGTGGTTAAAATAGCGGGCATTTCTTAATTCATCAGCCACCTCCTGCGCCGATTTTGTCTCATCGCCCCACGAGCCGGAGAAACAAGCAAAAGGATCATCCGTTTTGGTTTCCCCTGTTACTTTTACTTTAGGAACAGATGTAATAAGAATGTCAGCAATTGCAGCTATACAATTCTTTCTCCATGCTCAATTTTTTCAAAAAAATGCAGTCGGCAAACGCTTCATTTCCTACAAAAGTAACTTGCGGGTAACTTGCTAACAAGCTGGTAACTTCTTGATGATTACGATTTAATATCGTACATTCGCACGACACTAATAATCCAAATAACAGAAGTATTATGAGAAAAGAACTGACAGTTTTCTTATTGGGAGCCGCATTGGGATTGGCCAGCTGCGGCACAGGGACAACTCCGAATGAGCCACAACCGGCTGAGGCCAACGAGCCGGCACAGACAATAACCATCGACCGGGAAGCTTTAAAAGCACGCACGTTCGATCAGCTGTTCGACAGTATCAGCGTGAAAGAGATTCCGGGAGAGCCGTTCACGCTGATTGGCGAGAAGTTTGGCATCCTGACCGCAGGCAAAGCGGAGCGTTTCAACTCTATGGTGACCAGCTGGGGTGGCTGGGGCATCCTGTTCGGCAAGCCGGCTATTTTCCATTTCCTGCGCTCCAACCGCTACACGTTAGAGTTCATGCGCCAGGAACAACGCTACACCGTATCCTTCTTTGAGGATGAGTTTAAGGAGGATATTCTGCTGTTTGGCAAGAAGTCCGGCCGGGACTCCGACAAGATGAAAGAGACGAAACTGACTGCCGTTCAAACTCCTTCAGGCCGCACAACCTACAAAGAGGCCAGCCTTGTGTTGGAATGTAATTTAGTGGAGGTGACCACCGTCTCCCCAGATGATTTCTACACTAAAGAGGGTCGCAAGTTCGTAGTGGATGCGCATGCCGAGACCGGCGAATATCACAAGATGGTCTTTGGCGAGATCACTAACGTTTGGCGTAGAAAGCCGTAAGATCGCACGTAAACAATTAGAGCCGTTGTATACAACGGCTCTACTATTTGACGATCAACTCATTAAGAAGATATCATTTCGGTTATTTCCATACAAAAGGGACACGCATGGACTTTTTACAGCTTCTCTAATTGTTCTTGCGTCAGTCCGGTAAATTGCATAATCGTTTTCTCATCAAGCCCTGCAGACTTCATATTCTTAGCGATTGCTATTTTACCCTCCGTCAGTCCTTCCGCCAGCCCTTCGGCTCGACCTTTCTCCAGCCCTTCGGCTCGACCTTTCTCCAGCCCTTCCGTCAGACCTTCTGCTCGACCTTCTGCTCGACCTTCTGCCAGCCCTTCCGCTCGTCCATCTGCCAAACCTTTGGCATGACCTTCCATCAGCCCTTCCATTTTAGCTGTGTCGAGTACATCTTTCTGCACTCGTAGATTATCCATATGAGCAAGGTAGGCTTTGCGGTCAGCGTCCGCCATCGTCATGTAGAGCAGACGTTGACGGGCCTCCTTCAAGCCCGGCGTACAGGTGTCATCCTTGATGCGGTTGTTCTTCAGGTAATCCAACCATTCCTCTAACGGGGTGCGGGCTATATCGTTAAATTCATTGACACGCACGATATAATACTCAGGGAATACGTCCGTGGGCATCCTCATCTTAATCCCCTCCTTCTCTCGGGTGTTCACCTTAAGGAGGTCTCCCGTATGCACGCCAGTGAAGACAGTCTTGCCATGATAAAGGTAGTCACTGCCCTGACCGAGGTCGAAATAGATGATGTTAATGGAATAAACCTTCTTGACCTCCTCATAGGTATCGCCCAAACCGATGTGCTCCGTAATGGTCTTCGACACACCGTAGAGAATACGACGCAGGTAGTACAGCTGGCGGGTCAGCTGCACTTCCACGATGATGATATCGCCACGCTCGTTTTTCGCCTTGATGTCAACCCGGTTAAACTTGTCTGAGGCATTCTCCTGATTACCCTCACTCTCCAGAATCTCGACTATTTTCACCTGCTCACCCGTGAGCACAGTTATCAACCCC
>JBJECC010000084.1:0-14232 GCA_051870655.1 Parabacteroides sp.
GTTGAACTTCTTGTACAGTTGGGGTGCCTCCATTGTGGTGTTGGGAGCCTTGTTCAAGTTGTTGCACTTGCCTTATGCCAACCAGATTCTGTTCGTGGCGATGATCACCGAGTCTATCGTGTTCTTCATCTCTGCCTTTGAACATCCCTCCAATGAATATCATTGGGAAGATGTGTTTCCCGTGTTGAAATCCCGTAACCCCATGGACCGGCCTGATTTTTCCGGTTCGGGAAATACTAATGTAAATGAATCGGAACCGGCCGTGAATGCCGAAGTGGCGGCTGCTGCCCGTGAAGCCGGACTGCAAGGCGGTACTTTCGTCCAGGGGGCTACTATCTCAGGTGGTGGCAGTTTGAATATTGCCGGATCGTTGAATGTCACGGAAGAGGACACGAAGAACCTCTCCGAAAGCATCAAGAAGTTGAGTGGAGCTGCTGAACAGATCTCCAAGATGGCGGAATTGACGGAGGCGACTCAGAAATATTTGGAACAGTTGTCAAGTATGTCGGCCCACATGGAACGGTTCAGCCAGGTAACCAATTCTTTGACGAACGTATCCGATACATTGCTGAACTCCTACAAGAGCATCACGGACAATTCGGATGGCATCAATCAGAACTCACGCGGTTATGTACAGCAGATGGAGCTGCTGAACCGGAATATCTCCGGATTGAATACGATCTATGAGATCCAGCTGAAGAGTATCAGTTCACAGATCGAATCCATTGAACATATCAACGGTGGCTTGACCCGTATCCGTGAGATGTATGACGGTTCAGTGGTCGATAGCTCTGTCTTCCGCAATGAGACGGAGAAAATGACCCGTCAGTTGGCTGAATTGAATCAGGTCTATGCACGTCTGTTGCAGGCCATGACTGTCAATATGGGGTATCAGGCTGCACCGCAGCCTGCCGCACAACCGCAACCTGCCTATCAGGCTCCTCAATATCAACAGCCGTATGCGCAACAGGCCGGATATGTACAAC
Source organism: Parabacteroides sp. (assembly GCA_051870655.1). Lineage (GTDB taxonomy): Bacteria > Bacteroidota > Bacteroidia > Bacteroidales > Tannerellaceae > Parabacteroides. The sequence continues at coordinate 987 of JBJECC010000084.1, forward strand.
AGCCGGCTCAGGGAGCTCCTTATCAGCAACCGTATAACAACATGCCCGGTCAGGCCGGAAGATAACAACTCGTAAAACAGGAACGAAAGTATATGGCAGGAATATCAAATAATCCCAACTCGCCCCGTCAGAAGATGATCAACCTGATGTATCTGGTGTTCATCGCTATGACAGCATTGAACGTGTCGTCGGAAGTGCTGGATGGTTTTGGGTTGGTGGAAGGTAGCTTGCAGAACTCCATCAGTACCTCTTCGAGTCGTAATACATTGGTCATGAATGAACTGAAAGAGTATTACGGGGTCAATCCGGATAAGGTGGAAGAGTGGTACAAAAAGGGACAGTCTGTCAAGCAGGCCTCAGACAGCCTATTCAATTATATCCAGGAGTTGAAAGTGAAGATCGCCCGTGAAGCGGACGGCAAGGACGCGGATGTGGAGAACATTGAGAATATCGAAGGGTTGGAAGCTGCTTCCCGTGTGATGTTGGCTCCGACAATAGGTGAGGGCAAGAATCTTCGTCTGGCCATCGACCGGTATCGGGAGATGATGGGACAGATGATCCGTGATTCTGTCAAATTGCATTTGATGGAGGAGTGCCTGAGCACGGTGCCGCCCCATAAACCGGGTATCAATACCCGTACATGGGAAGAGGCCCTGTTTGAGAATATGCCGGTGGCTGCCGCCATTACCCTGCTGACGAAGATACAGAGTGATATCCGATATACGGAAGGTGAGGTGTTGTCTATGTTGCTGAGCAATGTGGATGTGGGCGATTATCGGGTGAATGAGATCACGGCACAGGTGATCCCGCAAAGCCAGATTGTCATGCGGGGAAGCCAATACAAGGCCAATATCGTGCTGTCGGCTGTCGATTCCACCAAACGGCCTACGATCTTTGTGAACGGAAATCAGTTGCCGGAGGAGAACGCGGGTGTCTATACCGTGAATACGGGAGCCACGGGAACTTTCCCGGTCAAAGGATATATTGAGATGCCGAACAGCGACGGATCGATGATGCGTCGTGAATTCGAGAGCGAATATTATGTGACGGAACCTTCCGCGACGGTGGCACCGACTTTGATGAATGTCCTGTATGCCGGTATTGCCAATCCGATCCGTATTGCGGTGCCGGGTGTGCCCAGTGGGAATGTAACGGCCACCATGACGAACGGTACATTGACACGGAAAGGAGACCTGTGGGAAGCCCGTCCTTCCAAAGTGGGAACGGAAGCGGTGGTCTCTGTCCAGGCCAAGATGGCCGACGGCCGGAGTGTGGAGATGGCAAAGACCAGTTTTCGTGTCAGAGCATTGCCCGATCCGTTGCCCTACATTGAATATAAAGATCAGAATGGTAATGTACGCAAATTCAAGGGCGGTAAACTGGCTAAACGGAGCTTAGTGGAGGCCGAGGGTATTTTGGCGGCCATTGATGATGATCTGTTGGATGTGAAATATACGGTAGTACGTTTTGAATTGACCTTCTTCGACTCCATGGGCAATGCGATCCCGGAGGTGGCAGAAGGAACCCAATTCTCCCAACGCCAGAAAGATTATATCCGTCGTTTGCAGAAAGGCAAACGCTTTTATATCACGCGGGTGGTCGCAAAGGGCCCCGATGGCATCGAACGTACGATACCGACTATTGAAGTAATCGTAAATTAACGAGGAAGATATTATGAGACGTTTTTATTATATCGCGGCGATTGCCCTTGCACTTCTTTCTGCCGTGCCGATGCAGGCACAGGAAGAGGTGGAGACTGCGGCACAACAGGCGGTGCGGAAGGGACCCCGTGCCAGTAGAGGCGAACGTACGGACAAGAAAAACACAGGCCTGCCTGAATTGACAGTCCGGGCACAAGAGATGAACGAGCGGTTGACGCAGGAAATTGGAAATGCACGGTGGATGCGGGTCATTTACCGGCAAATTGATTTGATGCAAGAGGAAAACGCACCGTTGTATTATCCTGTCCAGCCGATGAATGGCCAGCAGAATCTCTTCTCGTTGATTTTCCAGTTGTTGGGCGAGAACAAGATCAAGGCGTATGAATATTTGGACGGCTATGAGGTCTTCGATGAGGATCATTTGGTCAAGTTCAAGGATCTGTTGGACCGCTTTTACATCCTGTATGATGAGGTGCCCGGCAAGAACGGGGCGGCTCCTACCTATGTGATCAACGAGAGTGATGTGCCGTCGGCCGACGTAAAGTCATATTACATCAAGGAGGCTTGGTATTTTGATCAGAACAATTCGATGTTCGATGTGAAGACGTTGGCGATTTGCCCGATCATGACATCGGCCGGTGACATCGGTGAAACCACCATGCCGATGTTCTGGTTGCCATACGAGAATATCCGTCCCTATATCCGGAACAACTATATCATGTCTTCCAATGTGAATAACGTGATGACCTTTACGACAGATGATTATTTCCGTCGCCGGATGTTCAAAGGAGATATTATCAAGACACAGAATTTGCTGAATCAGCCGTTGCAGGCCTATTGCCCCACGCCGGATTCGATGAAACAGGAGCAGGATCGGATTGAAGGGCAGTTGGTCGCTTTTGAGAAAGCGCTCTGGATCCAGCCGGACACGACCCAACAGGAGGTAGATCCGAAGGTGGCCAAGAAGGCCAAGAAATCGGTTCGTTCTACCGGTGTGTCGGCCCAGACGACCAAGCAGAAGGAGGTGAAAGTGAAAGCTCCGAAAACGGAAGCGGCCTCTTCGAATGCAGTACATAGCGTCAGACGTAGAAGATAATAGGTTCATAATTCAAGGAAAGGGAGTCTCTGCCAAAGGGGCTCTTTTTTTATCATATCCATTTGAGAGTTATTACTTAGGTTTAATATGAATGAAAAAGAATCAGTATGAAACAGATCTGGATCATTGTAGCCACATGGCTGGTTTCTTGGATGCACATTCAAGGACATGAGTGGGAGAATCAACGTGTCAATCAAGTCAATCGGGAGGCGATTCATGCCTATTTTGTCCCGTACGCTTCCGAGTGTGCCGCCTTGTCGGGACAGGGATATACCGAACGGCACCATTCGTTGAATGGCGTGTGGAAATTCAATTTGTCAAAGACCCCCGATGCACGTCCTGTGTCATTCTACGAGCCTTCGTTTGATGTCTCGAACTGGTCGGACATTGAAGTGCCGGGCAGTTGGGAACTGCAAGGGTTTGACGCGCCGATCTATACAGATACACGGTATCCCTTCCCTGCCAATCCCCCCTTTGTTCCGAAAGATTACAATCCGGTCGGGTCTTATGTGACCACTTTTGAGGTGCCTGATTCTTTTGCAGGAAAGGACATCCTGCTGCGGTTTGGAGGGGTGGAGTCTGCCTTTTATTGTTGGTTGAACGGCCAGTTTGTCGGGTATAGCGAAGACAGCCGTCTGCCGGCAGAGTTTCTCATCAACCGGTATCTCCGGAAGGGGAAGAACAGATTGGCCGTTGAAGTGTATCGCTACAGTGACGGATCCTATCTGGAGGGACAGGATTATTGGAAATACAGCGGCATTGAGCGGGGTGTCGAATTGGTGGCTCGTCCGAAAGTGCGGATCCAGGATTTGGAGATCCGGGCTGATTTGCAAAACAACTATCAGGATGGCCATTTGCACGTAGCGGTTCGTCTGGACGGACGGCAGGATGTAAAGGGAAGCCGTGTGGAACTGAAAGTGCTGGACCAGGCGGACAGACTTTGTGCTTCCACGCAGTTGAAGGCCACGCATCGCAAGGATACGCTTTTGACGTTTGAACAGCTGTTTCCCCAAGTGAAAAAGTGGAATGCAGAGACTCCCAATCTCTATCGTTTGGTGGTCAATACCTTGGATAAGAGCGGAAAAGTGACCGAATCCTTTGTCCGTCCTTTCGGATTCCGTCAGGTAGAGATCAAACAGGGCATGTTGCATGTGAACGGCACGCCCATTTTAATCAAGGGAGTCAACCGTCACGAACATGATATGCACAAGGGACGTACGATTACCGTGGAGAGCATGGAAGAGGATATTCGGTTGATGAAGCAGTTCAATATAAATGCTGTACGCTGCTGCCATTATCCCAATCTGGAAGAATGGTATGACCTGTGTGCCCAGTATGGTATTTATCTGGTCGATGAGGCCAACATTGAATCGCACGGTATGGAGGCGCATCCGGATGGAACGTTGGCCAACATGGAGGGCTGGGAGATTCCGTTCCAGGAAAGAATGGAACGTATGGTGGAACGGGACAAGAATTTTACCGCGGTCATTACCTGGAGTCTGGGCAATGAATCGGGCTATGGCAAACACTTTGAGACCATTTACCATTGGGCCAAGAACCGGGACAACAGCCGCCCCGTGCAATATGAAGGGGGAGGCGAAAAGGGTGTGTCCGATATTTTCTGTCCCATGTATGCACGGATCTGGCGTCTGCGCCAATGGGCCAACCAGCGGCAGCCACGTCCGTTGATTTTGTGCGAATATGCCCATGCGATGGGAAACAGTGTCGGTAATCTGCAGGACTATTGGGATCTGATCTATAAATATGACAATCTGCAGGGCGGCTTTGTCTGGGACTGGGTCGATCAGACCTTTGCCAAGAAGGATGAGAAGGGCCATGACATCTGGGCCTTCGGTGGCGATATGGGTTTTGTCGGCATTGTCAATGATTCCAATTTCTGTGCCAACGGTCTGGTGGCAGCTGACCGTAGTCTCCATCCCCATATTTGGGAGGTGAAGAAGGTATATCAGTATCTCCATTTTGAACCGGTTCCCTTTACGGCCAACCGGATCCGTGTGACGAACCGCCATGATTTTGTCTATTCAGATCTGTATGATTTCAGCTGGAGCATCAAATCGGAAGGACGGGTGATCGCACAGGGCATTTTGCCTGTGCCTCCATTGGCTCCCCATGAAGCAGCAGAGGTGGCTATTCCCATGCCTGCATTGCCTGCAACAGCGGGTACAGAATATTTCCTGCAGTTGCATGCCGTGACCAAACAGGCAACGGTCTTGGTACCTCAAGGGCATCTTGTTGCCTCTGAACAGTGGCAGCTGCCTGTACGATGTGAACCGGTGGCCAGACAGATTCCGGAGGGCCGTGTGACAGTCGAAGAGCTGTCGGAGGCCATTTCATTGACGAGTGGGGATGTAAAAGCGGTCTTCTCCAAACAGACAGGTCGTTTGCAGGCGTATGAGGTAAAGGGACGTTCGTTGTTGCAAGAGGGATTGAAACCGAATTTCTGGCGTCCGTTGACTGACAATGATGTGGCGAACGGGATGGGACAGCGTTGTGCCATCTGGCGGACGGCAGCGGAACAGCTGACACTGAAAGATATGCAGATGGATCGTTCGGATGAGCGCGAGATCGTGATCCGTGCCCAATATGCAGCACCCGACGCTGCTTTTGCCTGTGAGGTGGAATATCAGGTGTATGCCGATGGCGTGATCAAGACGACATGCTCCTTTGCTCCCGGTCGGGATGATCTGCCGGAAATGCCACGTGTGGGCATGAATCTGGTATTGCAAGGAGAATATGATCAGATGACCTGGTTGGGCCGTGGACCGCAGGAGTCTTATTGGGACCGGAAATCGGCGGCTGATATAGATTTGTATCGGGCCTCTGTCTGGGAACAGTATCATCCCTATGTGCGTGCACAGGAGACTGCAAACAAGTGCGATGTCCGTTGGGTGGCTTTGCAGAACCCGAAGAAAGAGGGATTGCTGGTTGTTGCGGATGAGGTGCCGATGGGCGTCAGTGCCTGGAATTTCCCCATGAAAGAGCTGGCCTACATTCCTGCTGCCATTCAGCGGATTCATGGAGGCAGTGTGGAGAAACAGGATATGGTCTGGTTGAATATTGACCATTTGCAGATGGGAGTCGGTGGTGATAATACCTGGGGAGCTCAGACACATCCGGAGTACACCATTACCCCGTTGCCCCGTTCCTTCTCTTTCTATCTGATCCCCGTAGATGGGACCACTGATCTGCCTGCTCGGGCGAAAATCAGACGTTAATAAGACGGATCATCCGTCACGATTGGATAGAAGAAACCGGTTGCAGAAGCAAGCCTCTGAATGAGTAGCGGCTCCTTCTGCAACCGGTTTCCTGTTTTTATGCGCTTATGCCTTTGTCGTCTTGACTTGGCGATAGACCGAATAACCGATGGCCGCAATCAGCAGCAGCAGGATCAGGCAGGAGCTGTAGGAGGCCACATTGGCAGCTACGATATATCCCTCCGGACGGAACTCGAAGACCACTTCGTGCTCTCCTGCCGGTATTCTCATGGCCCGCAGGATCCAATCGGCCCGGAAATGATCCACCGGCTTGCCGTCTAATGTGGTTTGCCATCCCGGCTGGTAATAGATCTCGGAGAAGACCGCCACTTGATCTGTCGAGGCTTTTGTCTGGTAAACCAATTTGTTGGGACGGTAGCTTTGCAACTGGATGCTCGCCAAGGAATCCGGTTGTGCCTTGAATGGGCCCACTTGATCGGCAAAGCGTTGATCCACGACGGCTGTCGTCAACGGATTGATGCGGTTCAGTGCCTCGATTTCCGCATCAGCATTCTCGACAATTTCCACTTGATCCACAAACCAGGCGTTACCGAATGCAAACGGGTTACGCAATGGGGGCTGCTCCGGATTGTAGATGATATAGCGTGTGTTCAGCATATTCAGAGAGGGACACTGAGAGAATGCGGTATAGAAATCCTGGGCGGACTTGGCCTCTTGGAATGCGGAAATGATCGTGTTCAGTTCCCCTGACAACCGATGGTCAATCAACTCCTGATAACGACGCAGCTTGACCGCATAATAACCACCGATGGAATGGTGATAATAGGAGACGGAGGTCTCTTGGAACGGATTGTTCAGGTTGACCACGCGGAACGAAAGGTCTTTGTCCTCAAAAATATTTTGGTCCGCCACAGAGGGTTTATAGGACTGCTCGGCCCGTTCCGTCACGAAATTCTTGTCATTCAAATAGCGTTTGTCGATGGGCAACAGATCGGCCAGCATCAGCAGGACCACCGCCACACTGGTGACCCGGATGGCGGTCTGTTTGTTTTGGGCTACGTAAATCCATCCGATCAATGCGGCTGTCACCACGACAAACAGGAGGGAGCGCAACGCATCGGCAGAGGCCAAAGAGGCACGGTCCATCAACAGGGCCTGATAATACCAGTCCGGCAACTGATACATCTCATCCATGGGAGAGTGGAAATCAAAGAACAGGGTCGGCATCAGCCAGACAATCAGAGACAGACCGCCGGTAATGGCCAAGGCTCCGATGAATCCCCGTTTCAACCGTTCCGGTTCCACCTCACCCTCCATGATCTCTTTCAGTCCCCAGATGGCAATGAGGGGGAACACCATGTTCGGAATGACCAAGGCCATTTCTACCGTACGGAATTTGTTGTACATGGGCAGGTAATGGAACATGAAGGTGTTGAACGCATCGAAATTCCGTCCCAGTGCCAGCAGGATCAGGAAACAGGAGCCGGCAAACAGCCACCATTTGCCCTCATGACGGATCACGAACATACCCAGGACAAACAGGAAGCAGACCACGGCACCGAAATAGACCGGTCCGCCGGTAAAGGCTTTATCTCCCCAATAGGTGTAGGTCTGGATCTCCTGGCCCACTTGGGCCCCTTTGGCCCGTAAAGCTTTGTACAGTTCGGAATCACTGCCTACCGTACCGCCCGACGCACCGCCATACACATTGGGAATCAACAGGGTGAGTAACTCCCCTTTGCCATAGCTCCATTGGAAGGCATAATCCTTGTCCAGTCCGGAGGAGATTTTCTCGCCGGCCGGTGTCGTGGTGGTCAGCTCGGTGGCTCCGCGGATCGAGGTCTTTCCCAAATCCCAATTGGAATACATGGACTTGGCGTTGGGCAACACGGCGAGAATGACACAAGCCACCATGATGGCAGTGACCTTGCCCCATTCAGCCCATGTCTTTTCCCGGATCGTACGGGCTAAGTAACCGGCATAGATGAACAGGCAGAGCAACACCAAATAGTAGGTGATCTGGATGTGGGCATTCCGGATGGAGAGGGCCACACCTAACAGGAACAGGATGGCTCCCCAGAGATGCTTCCGGTTGAACAACAGATACATACCGGCCAGTGTCACCGGCATATAGGCAATTACGTAGGCTTTTGTGATGTGTCCTGCGGCAATCAGGATAAAATTATAGGAGGCAAGGGCAAAGGCGAAGGCACCTGCCAGGGCAAGCCACCAGCTGGCCCCCATCACACACATCAACAGATAGAAACAGACCAGACAGGTCAGGGTCATGGCGGCATCGTTGTAGCCGATCCAGCGCAACGGGGCCTCTACAATGCCATAGTCCGGCAGATTGGGTGCCGGATTTCCATATCCTGCCACGTAGGGCATTCCTCCAAACATCGCATCCGACCAGGCACTGAACTCGCCCGGTGCGGCTGTTTTCTCATATTCGCTCATTTGGCTGCTTCCCATACCGGTCGCCCGGTCCATATCGACCGAGCGGACAGTCTTGCCGTCAAAAACCGACGGAGAGAAATAGCTCATCGTCACGGCCAGGAAGATCGCCAAAGCCGCCAAGTGCTTTCCGCACTTCATCCATAGATCTTGCATCTGCATATTTATTATTGTTTATACTCTTCCGTGTATCCATTTGGCCGTGTAGAAACGGATGGCAAACCATCCGTGCAACAGGCATGTCATCCATTTCCCATAATAATGGCACATGATCTGGTAACGCTCTTTCAAGGCCGCCTTGCGTTGGGTGGTGCTCACACCATTTTCCAGGAAGTTGGAGAGGGTGAGGTGTGTGTTGTGTATCCTTCGGGAGGCCTTCAGGCAGCGGATGCACCAGTCGTAGTCTGCCACCAAGGGGTAGTCCAGATTATAGTCGGGAGCCAATTCCCGTTTGGCCACAAAGGATTGGTGGCAAACCAACATGCCCATGCGGAAACTTTTCCAGGTCAGCTTCTTGGGGGCTTTGAGCCGTCGCATGCCCAACGGTTGTCCCGCGGCATCCACGATAGCCGTCTGGCCATAGAGAATATCCGGCAGGACCGTTTTTTTCTGAATCGAACGGACAATCTTTTGCAACGTATCGGCTGTGTAGAGGGTATCGCCGGCATTGAGAAACCAGACATAGTCGCCCGTGGCCCGCCGGAGTCCCTTGTTCATCGCCTCATACAATCCGTGGTCCGGCTCGCTGATCCAGTAGGCGATCCCGGCTTCATATTGTTTGATGATATCCACCGTGCCGTCTTTCGAGCCGCCGTCGATGAGGATATATTCAATGGAAGAATAGGATTGGCTGAGTACGCTCAAGATCGTACGTTCCAACCAGCGTTCCGCGTTGTAGGTGACCGTAATGATCGAAAATGTAGGTTGTTGACTCATGCTTGTTTGATTTGCTCGTACAAAGATAGGTATTTCCCGGCTATCACCTCTTCTGAATAGTTCTCTTTTACCTTCCGGACACAGGCTTCACGCAATTTGTCCGGTTCCGGATGGTCCAATACCCAGGCAATGCCCCGTGCCAGATCGGCGGAATCCTGGTAATTGGCCACGTAGCCATTGAGTTGATGGTCGATCATTTCCGGAATGCCACCGGTACGGAAACCGACACAGGGCGTGCCGCATGCCATGGACTCCATGATCGTGTTGGGCAGATTCTCTTCGAGGGAGGAGGTGACGAACATATCGACAGCGCTGTATAACGAAGCCACTTTTGCCTCGTCTGACACATAGCCCAACGAGTAGATCGGGACTGGCAGTTTCTCCTGTACTTGTGCCTTGACCTGCCCGAATACCACCAATGCAAGAGGCTTGTCCTGCAAACGTTGCAGGGCCTCTATCAGATAGGAGAGTCCTTTCCGCTCATTGGTGACGTTGAGAGCTCCGAACAGGATCAGTTTTTGATCTGCCGGTAGGTTCCATTGACGGCGGATACCGGCCTGCTCCTGAGGGCTAAACAGGTCTGTGTCAATTGGATTGGGGATAGACAGAGTCTGCTTCCCCGTGCACAAGGCACTCTGTCGGGCACGACGGGTCAGCCATTGGCTGCATCCTACAAAAGTGATCGGGGCGGAACTGTATAGCTTCTGTTTCAGTTGAAAAACCGTAGAAGACAAATCCCGCCGGTCGGACTCCAGATAGAAACAACGCTCGCAACCCTGTTGGAATCGTTCACATTCGCGGGCATGATGACAAATGCCCGTACAGGGCCACATGTCGTGCATGGTCCACACAATCGGTTTGCCCAACGCAATCAGTTTCTGAATATCCTGCAACGACAGGAACCCCTGGTTGATCCAATGCAGATGGATCACGTCGGCCTGTTGGACCAACGGGTGCCGGGACACATCATTCCCCGTATTGGCAATGGAGACCTGAAACAGACGGGCCCGTGAAAAACGGTTGTGGAGGAAAATGACGAACCGTTCCCAGGCAAAGCGAAGGAAATTGATCTTTTTCCGCATCCATGACCCATTGACAGAATGGACAGAAGGATCGTTACTGCATTTGTCGCGCACCAGCATGGTGGCATCCGCTCCGCTTTTTCGCAACGCCTTCATGAGTCGGTTGGCTGCTACAGCAGCTCCGCCGGTACGTTCCGAGGTATTTAAAATGACGATTCTCATAATGGTTTATTCTTGCAAGGGACAAAGATAGTGTAAACTATCAAGTGTGCACATGGAACGAGGCAGGAAGAGCGGCGAATAAATCGTCCATCGTCACTACATGGATGAAATCGCTGCTATATTCATTGTGCGTCAGACCGTATGTCGTGATGAGAGTATTGTGTATGTGCTTTTATTTTTCGGCAGAAGCAATAAAAATCCCGTTCACCGAAAAATAAAAGCATATATTCCTTCGAATGCTCCGGACAGTACTGGCGGGCACGCTGGGGAGTACTATCGGCTGAGGTTGGGCAGCTCTACTCAGCGGACTGGCCAGCTCTGCCCGGCGCGCTGGCCTGCTCTGTCGGGTGAACCGGGCAGAGCAGGCGGGTTGAGCCGGATAGTCTGCCCAGCGCGATAGATAGTCTCCCCAGCTCATCCGGCAGACTATCCGGGTTACATCAACAGTACTCCCCAACGTGCCGAACTGCCTATCCCAGTTCAGTGAGTTGCCGTTGCCAAGTAAACAAGAATCAATGATGCTGTTTCCACCCTTTAGAGGCTCCGGGTGTCCTATCCCTGTCCTGGGATGATCTACTAACTCATGAAGAATTTTTCCAAGCTTCTTATAAAGGCTTGGGTTTGATTTTTTCCATTTAGAGATTATTTTCTCAACGGATGGATCGAATGTCAATTCGTACATCATAGAGAGTCGAGATAAGCGTCTAATTCTTTATGAGTCTTGACCGTGATGCATTTCCCTTCCCGGTAGTTCTGTCGCGCTTGATCTATTTTGGCTTGTAAAGAGGAACTGATAGTTAAATCATCATCAACAAGTACGACTGCGTAGGTTCTGTTTTTTCTGCGGATGTACACACTTCCTCCGGCATCTACGATGTTGAATGATGATGCCATATTGTTTCTAAAATCTTTGATTGTTAATGTCTCCATACCATTCCTTGTTCGTTGTGATGCAAATATAGTAATATTGTAGGAGCAAATGTGTACAGGCAGAAAAATAATTATTGCTTATGGATTGTTGAACCTAAACGATTACACTGAGCATCAGGAGAGCCAGTAGGGCTACAAAAAGAATTTGTAACGGTTGTTTCTGCTCCTGTGTTTGTTCCCGTTGGGTTGAGGTAGCGATCTCCTCACACTCTTCCACACTTTGACCGTTTGCCGGTTCGTTCCAGAACCAGATCTGTGGCTCTTTCGGCTCACTCTTCTTATTCTTCATATCGTAAAAAATTTAATTGGTTTGTATCCCTAAGACAACGAACAGGCGAAAAACCCTTACTCGTTGGAGAAGAATTTTTCGCTCTGTACGATTCTGTTGCTACATTGGGCTTTCAGCCCGCTTATACACAACCAAGTATTTGTTACTTGAATTCATATTAAAATTAGAGGTTGAACAGCGGCAAATAGAGCGATAATTGGAACGCTGTTTTCCGGTTCCGATCCAATAATGGTGCTTGTGCCTGTTTCAGCAAATTGATTTTGCAGGCCGCTTCAAGACTGACGTGATGGAACCGATATCCTAATTTCAACTCTGCGGGCAGATCGAAATGCCAGTTGTCATCTTTACTCCGATAAAAATAGAGAGTTGGCACAATGCCGGTTCCCACATACAATCCTTGATATACTTGCCAGTTGAAAGTAGGTGACAAGGCCATATAAAGATTTTTACTTCGTTCCCCCTCTTTGTAATTCACAAAGCCGTCTTGGAGTCCGTTGTAGATGGCTTTTTGATAGTTTTCCCATCCTAACAGGGCATCCATATCCCAGAAAAACGATTTGCTTTGTTGGATCCGGAATCGATAACCGAGATGTAGATCAAATGCATATTTCTCATCGAATGTCTTTCCGATTTGATCGGCTGGAATTGGAGTGGAGAAACTATGGTTGAAGGTTCCTCCCCCTCCTCCTATTAACAAACCGCTCTCTGTTTGAGCCTGAACGGTCGTATTGAAAGTAAGAAACGCCAAAAGAACTACAAAAAGAATTTGTAGCGGCCGTTTCTGTTCCTGTGTTTGTTCACTCTTCTTATTCTTCATATCGTAACTATTTAATTGGTTTGTATTTCTAAGACAACGAACAGGCGAAAAACCCTTACTCGTTGGAGAAGAATTTTTCGCTTTGCCTTGGGCTATGTGCTTGTTGGGCTTTCAGCCCGCTTGTACAAATGGACTATATTTGCTTAGGCCGGTTAGAAGATGTAGGAACAACCCACTGATATGAGATCTCGTTCCATACGATTCCAATAAGCATAGGAAAGAGTTAACCTCCAGTTGTCAGTTAAAGCATACGCATAGGTACCTCCTATATAAAAATCCATATCTGATCTTTTATCTATATTTATCAAGGAACCATATCTCTTATTTCCCTCCTCTTCCTGGCTCATCACACCCTCATGAATGACATTGGTTTGGAAGATTGATGTCCATCCCGTACCGATAAACGGAGTAAAATGGTGTCTGCAAGTATGAGGTAACCAGGACAGCAGGTCATACCCGATACGTAACGAAACTGAGGTGTTACGTAAATCGGAATAATTCTTTAGAGTCGAGTCAAAGAAAACATCCGGATCCTTTTGTACTGATATACTCTGACTTCCGCTATTTCTGAGATTATCAGTAT
>JBJECC010000085.1:0-14232 GCA_051870655.1 Parabacteroides sp.
GATTATTCAATCCACGGCTGCCATTTAGCTTCGCTTTCATTTGCTGCAACAACGGTCTCTACGAATTGCATGCCACGCAAACCATCCTGTTCAGTGGGGAAGTCGAGCATTTCCGGAGTCGGAGTCTCGCCGTTCGCACGCGCACGGACAGTCAAGGCAAAGTTACGGTAGATGTTGGCGAATGATTCAAAGAAACCTTCCGGATGACCAGCCGGTGTACGTGTGTTCCAAGCAGCCAAAGCTGTCATGTTTGTATTGTTTCCGACGAGTACGGTTTCCATCGGACGATCAGCCCATTTTACCAATAGAACGTTCGGATCCATTTGCCGCCATTCCAATCCTGCCTTTTCTCCATAGATACGGACACGGATATTGTTGGCTTCACCTGTGCAAACCTGCGTAGCCATCAATACGCCGGTCAAACCACTCTCGAAGCGTAAGAATACGGCTCCATCGTCGTCATTCAGACGTCCCGGCACGATGGTGTGCAAATCCGCACATACCTCTTTGACCCGTTGTCCTGTGATGTACTCCAGCAAGTGCCAAGCATGTGTTCCGATGTCACCCATACAACCGGCCTTACCTGTACGTTTCGGGTCTGTTCGCCAGCCGGCATTGTTTCCACCTTTCAATTCGATACGTTGGGAGAGCCATCCCTGTGTGTATTCCACATAGACACGGCGTACCTCACCGATGTCACCAGCTGCGATACGGGCTTTTGCCTCTTTGACAGCGGGATAGCCGGAATAGACGTGTGTCAGTGCCAAAGTCAGACCTGTCTCTTTCACTTTGTCTGCCAATTTATGGGCCTCTTCCAATGAGAAGGTGATAGGCTTGTCGATGACCACATGGAATCCACGCTCCAAAGCCATCATGGCCGGTTCGAAATGCCAGCGGTTCGGTGTAACAATTGTCACGAAATCCATCCGTTCACCTTCAGGAAGCGTCATTTCATGTTCAAACATTTCCTGATAAGAGTCGTAAATACGATCTTCAGGAATGAAGTAGGAACGTCCAGAGCTACGGGAGATTTCCGGATTCACACTGAAACATCCACATACCAGTTCGATCTGACACTCCATCAACGCAGCACGACGATGAATCGCACCGATAAAGGCGTCGCTACCGCCGCCTATCATACCCATTCTTAATTTTCGGTTTTTCATGCAATTTACTAAGTTTTATGTAAGAGAATAATAGTAAGGAACAAATATAACGATATTCTTTCAAAAAAAGAGTATATCCATGTACTATTTTATTCGTCACCGCCCATCACCATACTTCGAATCGTATTGCTTCCGGCGGCTGCTTCCTCTTCTTCAGCTTGTTGTTGCTGTTCTTGCTGATTGTTCAGATATTTCTGATAAGCCTCTTCAATATCCTTTTCCTTGTTTTCGCGATACTGCTTGCAGATGTCTTTGTGTTGATTATAAATGTCTTCCAATGCTTCTTTTGCTTCATCCAGCTCTTCAGCTTTAGCACCGACCAGCTTCTTGGTGATTCGCTCCGTGTAGAGGACGAAGTTGGTTTGCAATTTGGAGTCTGTCTCTTCCGTGATTAACCGGGTGGCCTCCATGCAGGCATCACGTCTCTCTTTGTTGATCTCCGGCATGGTACAGACAATGACACGGATCTGATCTTCATTGTCCTGTTCCGTCTCATCCTCCTCTTCATTCTCAATCAGATCATCAATCCCTTCTTTTTCTTCCAGCTTAAATTCAGGATGCACCTGCAAGATGGCTTTGCCTATGTTTATGAGTTGCTCCTCTTCGTTGGGGATCACGATAAACTGAAATTCATTGGGTAATGCTACTTGGGCCACCTCTTCCAAATTCAGGTCTCCGGATGAAGTCTCCAATTTTACCTCCATCAACGCCATGGGGTCAGCCTTTACACAGATGTTGGCCAGTTGATAACACATCAAAGCTGCGTAACCGCTCATTCTTTTCTGCACTTCATCCAAAAGGATCTTAATACTGTTTCTCATCGTTCTTTCTTCAATTTATTAAGTTATACATATTATCTTTTCTTCATTTTCAATTCTATGTTCAGCATGTCATTCCCTTTCATGCGAACCTGTTTGTAGGCCTCTTTGTAGCCACGTTTTACCAGCATAATCTCCTGCATGGAGTTGGCCGGCAGTTGGCGGAGGATACAAGGGGTATATCCGACGGGTACACCATTGAGATACACTTCGGCATCCACTACATTGCTTGATAGATTGATCATGCCATAGTCAGCTGACGGAGCACCTGTTTTCAGATTGATTTCCGGCTCTGCCCCTACCTCGATGATGTGTGTTTGGGATTCCGTGTCTCCCTTGCGGGTACTGACTGCATATCGTCCGGGAGCCAATGATTCTTCCCAACGGCCTTCTGCCACTTTCTCCCGATTGATCCAGATTTCCGTACTGTCGTCAAATGCCTCGATGTGGACACGTGCCGTATCAGGTTCCAAGGCATCCAGCAAATCACTCTGCAAATCGGGTGTGATCAGTTCCGAGTCATCATCGTCTGCTTTGGATGAGGGGGGGACCAGTGCAAGTTCTGCCTCATCCCAGTAAGGATAGGATTCGAACTGTGTCTCCCGCAGATCCACCCTTTTACGTTGGGAAGCACCGACTGACACCATTCCGTTATAATAGCAGATATGGTCGCGGGCTACGGTCAGATGATATCGTCCGGGAGCCAGCCGTTCCACTTGGGCTTCCGTATGTCCGACCAGTTTACCGTCCAACCGGATCTCCGATTGTGGCACAGCTGTGTAAACCAATAACATGGCATAGAATGGCTGTAGGTCAATGGTGATTTCGGTACGCTCCTCCTCCTGTAGTTCCATTTCACCCTCTTCTGACCGATAGAAAGGAGATTCTGCTCGATAGGAATGTTTGCCTAAAGGCAGATAGACCTGTACTTTCCCATCGCGGGTCCGGTAGAATCCACTATCTACATAGAGTATGGCATTTTGCGGATTGACGTGGAAAACGGCCCATTGCTTGTCCGGCTTATATTCCTTTTCCGGACTTTGGGTAAATAGATCCGCTGTGTAGTAATGCTTTTTCTTGAGTGGTTTACCAGGTACTTTCCAGGTGATTTGCCCATAGTCGGGATGGGCGATGGTCAGATAGGTACTTTTGTGGGGCAACTTGAGGCGCACCCAACCTTCTCCCTCTTCGGCTGTAACCGGTTGTTGGGAGATGGAAAAGGTGAACCCCTTTTCGTTGGTACGCAAATCGAACACGGCCTGCTGTTTATCCGGTTTGACAGCATTGGCTTTCAATGTTGCCCGTTTTTCACGTACAAATTCCCTCACGCTCATCTGTTGGGCCATGAGCGGGAATGCGGTGAAAAGCCAAAGCATGCCGATGAGATGTATCGCAGTTTTTATCATATCAGTCTGTGTCCAAAATGCTGACAGATCTGCTACAAAGTTATGTATTTCTTTCAAACAGGCTGCATAAATCTTTTTAAAAACAAAAGACGGGTTATCAGCCTCCCGGCCATCACCCGTCTTTCTCCATGGATTTATTCTCGTGTGTCAATAAAGATACTTACAATCGTAACGGTTTCCCGTCGTAAAAGTCCAAGATTTTAGCTCGGAAAATATAGTCGTATTTAGCCTGCGACTGTTCAGCCAGACTTTGTGCATATTTGGTCTTTGCTTCATTGAACTCAAAGACCGTACTTTTGCCTGCCTGATATTTCTGTTGGGCATAATGGAATGCCTCCCGGTTGGCTTCGACCGACTGGCCCGATGCCTGATACTTCTGCTGGGCAGCGGTAGCATCGTAGAATGCCTTTTGAATCTCTTTGTAAAGCACCTTCTTGGTGTTTTCCATGGCCAGTTGTTGGTTACGGATACTGATTTGGGCTGAGCGGACACTGTTGCGTGTCTGGAAACGGTTGAACAGCGGAATGCTCAGAGAGAATCCGATGATCTTCTGTCCATTCTGTTTCAACTGATCTCCGAACGAGAGGTTGTCAAAATACTCACTGGCTGCTCCGGAAGCATGGTAGTAACTGTTGCTATAGCTGGCTCCGAAATTCAGCTTCGGATAGTAGCCCGACTGGGCCACCTTCAACATCTTCTTCTGACTCTCGACCAGGAATTCCTGTTCTTTGATTTGTGGCTTGAATGTGACCGCATGATCATAGATCAGATCGGGTGGAAGCAAACTACCCATGTGGGCCTCAATGGCATCAGCCTCTACGGGTGCCGGAATGTCAAAAGCCTGCTCCTCCTGTTCCAGTTCCAGACTCTGTGCCAAGTCAAGCAGAGCCAGTCGGACATTGTTTTCTGCCTCTGTACGGGTCACTTCGTCTTTCGCCAACTGCGCCTTGATGTCGTAGAGTTGGGAGAGAGGTACCTTTCCGTTATTGACCATGGCCTCTGTACGGGTGACTTGTTCGCTATCCATTGATACTTGCAGCTCTGCAATCTTCAACAGCTCTTTGTAGTAAAGTACCTGCAGGTAGTAGGAGGCAATCTGAATTGACAGATCCTCTTTGGCCTTGTTCAGTGTCTCGACTGCTGCTTTCAGGTTCAATCTGCTGGCAGCAATGTTATTGATGGTTTTCATGCCATCGAAGATGGGCATATCCAGATTGATGTTGAACGAGGTGTTGGCCGCATTCTGATCCACGATTACACCTGATTTCGTACTGGCCCGTCCGAATTGGAAACTCTGTCCCATATTGGCGTTCACGGCAGGTAACCAACTGTGGCGTTGTGTATGTAACTCCACTTCGCGGCTGGCCTGGTCCTGTTCACGTTGTTTGAGTGTGATGTTGTGTTCGATTGCATAACGGATACACTCCTCCAGGGTCCATGGACTGGACGGCTCCTGTGCCTGTAAGGAGGCGGCTGCCATCCAACAGGCTATTCCGATGAATAATTTATTCTTCATATTCGATCCCTCTCGCGTCTAATGGGTTACTTATTCTCTTTGGCAGTGCCTCGTACTTTGTCGTCCAAGGTCAGTCCCTCTTTGATCTCAATGTGGATACCGTCTGAAAGGCCTACGACAACCGGATGTCTCTCAAACTGTTGTTCCGGGGTTTCGGCCTTGACCAACTGGACGAAAGCCGAGTCTCCATGAAACTCGATAGTACTTTCTGGCAGAATTATCACATTCTCTGCCCGTTGTAAGACGATCTCCGCATTGGCACTGTAGCCGGCACGGATAAAGGCATCGCTTGGAATCTGGATGGCTGCCTTCATTTCAAACTGGATGGCACCATTCTTTTCGACACCTTTGGGTGATACATATTCTAAGTTAGCATCAAACGTACGGCTCCCCATCGCTCCAATGGTCAGCTTGATTGGCATTCCCTCGTGAATGCGTCCGATTTCAGTCTCATCGACATTCCCCTTGAAGATCATGTCATTCATATCTGCCACCGTAGCGATGGTTGTACCGTCGTTGAAGTTATTTGCCTGAATGACGGAATTTCCCACCTTGACCGGAATATCCAGAATCATACCGGTGATGGTACTGCGTATTTGGGTCGTACTGCTGACATTGGAGTTCTTGGCGATACCATCGCGGATGATCTCCAGCGCACTTTGTGCGTTGTCACGTTCTTCGACCGCTTTTAAATATTCGGCTCTTGATTTCTCAAACTCCTCTTTGGCAATCACACCCTGTTGAAACAGCTGTTCGTCTCGTTTATAGACCTCCTGTACCTGCTTCAGGGAGATTTCCGCTACATTGACACGAGATTCGGCACTGTTTAACTGCACCATCTCCGGAATGACTTTGATGGTGGCAATGATCTCGCCTGTCTGGATCATCTGGCCTGCCTCTTTTTTCAATTCGGCAATGATACCGGATATCTGTGGTTTGATGGCAACTTCGAAGCGAGGTTCCACGTTGCCAGTAGCTACTGTCTTTGTCTCGATCGTGTCGCGCTTGGGCTGTACGATTTCATAGACCGTGATCGTCGGTTGTGCTTTTTTCCAGAGGAAATAGAAAGTACCGATAACTGCAACGCCTATCAAGCTCAGTAGGCAGATGCGAAGGATTTTGCTAACAATAGGATTCTTCATGATGATATCTGTTTTTTATTTTATTCATATAATCGTTTTTATTCTTCTCGAATGGCATCAATGGCCTTGATTTGCATGGCTCGCCAGGCCGGGATCAATCCGGCCATCAGACCGCTGAACAACAAGACTGCGGTTGCGACCAAGGCTGTCTGGATATCGACACCAGGATGCAGCAGGATGACATCTTGTCCCGATTCCAGTTGAGCGGTAAAGAGCTGATCGACCAGATCCATGATGAACACACCGGTGCTGAGTCCTAACAGACCTGCCAAAGCGGTCAATACCAGACTTTCGCTCATCACTTGCGAGATGATGTCGAAGGGTTTGGCTCCAATAGCTCGTCTGACACCGATCTCTTTGGTGCGCTCCTTGACCGTCACCATCATGATGTTGCTGATACCGATGATGCCGGCCAACAGGGTGCCCATACCGACTAACCAGACCAGGAAATCAATGCCGGAAAAGAGCATTTGGAAGGTCTCGAACTGGGCGGCTACATTGATGATACCCAATGCCTGCGGATCGGTGGGAGAAATCTCGTTCTGCTGGTAGATGATGCTCTTGATATCCTCTGTCACCTTGTTGACCAAAGTCCCTTCCCGGAGACTGACACAAAGAAAGTGGAGAATATCGCCCTGGTTCAAGGTCTGCTGGAGCGTGGTGAAGGGCAGATAGACACACTCTTTGGTGCGTCCGCCGATGTTCACTCCTTCGGCCAGCTGGTCGATCACACCGATCACCTGATAGTAAAGCCCATTGACACGGATATATTGTCCGCAAGGATCTGCGTTATGGAACAGGTTCTTGTTGACATCGGTTCCGATCAGGCAGACTTTCCGTTTCTCGCGCAGGTCATTCTCGTTGAAGAGTCGGCCATAATAGACCTTCATGGTGATGATCTTGAAATAGTCAGAATGAAGTCCCTGTACCGTATAGCTACCTGACAGATCGCCATGTGAGACGTTTTTTTCGGATCGGCTGCCCCAAAGAACAGGTGACATGGCTTCGATCTCCTTGACATGCTCCCGGATCAAGTCCATATCCCGATTACGCATGTCCCATTGTCGCCCTTTGTTGAATCCTTTATAGGCCTCACTGGTTCGGTCGGCATAGAAGAAGACTGAATTGCTGGCAAACCCCTCCACCTGATGGAAGATGGCGTTTTTCAGTCCGACACCGGCTGAGAGGAGAATCACCAACATCAGGATTCCCCAAAACACACCGAAGCAGGTCATGAAACTGCGGGTCTTGTTACGGGTGATCGTTACCCATATCTCTGTCCATCTGTCTGTATCAAATAGATGCATAATACGTCTGTTTTTGAAATTTATTCGGAGCGCATGGCTTCGATTGCACTGATTTTTGTTGCTTTGCATGCAGGAAAGTAACCTGCCAAAACCCCGGCGATCACGATCAGGCAGGTGGCGGCCAAGGCCACAGTCAGATCGACGGTCGGGTTGTAGAAGATGGTCATGTTTTCTCCGGGATTGCCTCCCGAGGATTCTCCGACACCTGCCATCATCATTCCGTAATTGATCAATTCGGTCAAACCGATGCCCAAGACCATGCCTATGTATCCGAAGACTGCGGTCACCAAGACGGATTCACTGATGACCAACCGCAGGATAGAGGCCGGTTTGGCTCCGAGCGCTTTCCGGATACCAAATTCCCGTGTACGTTCGCGGACCGTGATCAGCATGATGTTGCTGACACCGACAATACCGGCCATTAAGGTACTGATACCCACAATCCAGATAAAAGCCAAGATTCCCGTCAGTATGTTATTGGTCATACGGAAGTCTCTGGCGGTATTCCAGAGTCCGATCGCATTGGCGTCATCCGGATTAAAGTTCATCAGGTGGGCCAGATTGTGACGGAACCGTTGCTCGAACGCTTCGTTTTCCTCTTCAGTCACAACTCCTTGCAATGTAAAACTGATGCTGTTCAAACCATATCCTTTATTATATAAAGTACGGGCTGTCGTGAACGGAATGTAGGCCGGTGCGTTGTTGCTCTTATCATCGTCGTTATAGACACCTACCACTTGATACATGATATTGCCGGCTTTGACATATTTTCCGATGGGTTCAGTCTTTCGGAAGAGCACTTCAGCCATGCGGGGGCTCAATACAATCACTTTCCGTTCGCCGTGCATGTCCAAGTCATTGATGAAACGACCGTTCTTGGTTTCTACATTGACATAGTTGATCTGTGCATGATCGGGATGGACGCCGCTCATCTGTCCTGTGATGTATTCCTGCCCATAGTAGAGCGTGTCTGAGTGGGAAACGGTAGCTGAAATCAGGTCGATTTCCGGATGGAGCAGTTGGATCGCCTCGAAGTCCTTTTCCTGGAATGTCAGACTCCGGTTCGTTGGTAATCCTTTCCAAGGAAGTGTGGTGTATCGGGGCCATACCTCTACCTTGTTCATCGACATGTTCCGGAAGTTGTGCATGACTCCGTTACGTAAGCCGTTCCCGGCTCCGAGCAGGGTGATCAGCATGAAGATACCCCATGATACGGAGGAGCCAGTCAGGAAGGTACGGAGCTTGTTCTTCCGAATCGTGCTCCAGATTTCGCGGAAATTATCAAAATCAAACATAGCCTTTCCCTTTCTCTACTCGTTCAATCAGACCGTCCTTGACACGGATGATGCGATCCGTGGCTTCTGCCACTGAAGGTTCGTGTGTCACGATGACCATTGTCATTCCCTCTAAGTTCACTTGACGAAGCAACTGCATCACCTCCAAAGTGGTCTTGCTGTCCAAGGCACCGGTCGGTTCGTCAGCCAGGATGATCTGAGGCTTGGCAATCAACGCCCGTGCAATGGCGACACGTTGTTTTTGTCCACCTGACATTTCGTTTGGCATGTGTTCGGCCCAATCCTTCAAGCCCACCATGTCTAAGTACTCAAGTGCCATGGCGTTGCGCCGTTTGCGGTTCACACCCTGATAGTAGAGTGGTAAGGCCACATTCTCTACCGCATTCTTGAAGGAGATCAGATTGAACGACTGAAAGATAAAGCCGATCATCCGGTTACGCAATTCGGCGGCCCGACTCTCGCTGAGATCCCGGATCAACTGTCCGTTCAGATGATAGGAGCCGCTATCGTAGGTATCCAGAATTCCCAAAATATTCAGCAGCGTGGATTTACCGGATCCGGAGGCCCCCATGATGGAGACCATCTCTCCCTTTTTGACATCGAGGTCGATACCTTTCAACACATGGAGAGGTGCACCGTTGTTGTATGTCTTGTTAATGTCTCGCAGTTGAATCATCTTTTCCCTGTTTTTTTGTTGTTCTTTTATTCTTTAGACGAGGAGACCATGCAATAAGTTACATATCGGCTCGTGTTTTTCTTGTTATTTGCTGCAAATATATGTAGTATTTAAATACCTTGTATCGCATAGTTCTAATTATTTTACTATTTTAACGATGAGGGGAGGATCCTTTTCTTACCTTTGCAACATCAATACATGATAATATAATAATAAAGATAAAAGCTGGAAATATGGTAACAATAGGAACACCTTTATCTCCCCGAGCCACGAAGGTGGTGCTTTGCGGTTCCGGAGAACTAGGTAAAGAGTTTGTGATTGAGTTACAACGTTATGGCGTGGAGGTCATCGCGTTGGATAAATATGCGAATGCACCGGCCATGCAGGTGGCTCACCGTTCGTATGTGGTCTCCATGTTGGATGGAGAGGCCTTGCGGGCGATCATCGAACAGGAGAAACCGGACTACATCGTGCCCGAAGTGGAGGCGATAGCCACTACTACCTTGATGGAGTTGGAGCAGGAGGGGTATCATGTGATCCCGACAGCACGTGCTACCTGGTTGACGATGAACCGCGAGGGAATTCGTCGTCTGGCAGCTGAAGAGCTGGGGTTGCCTACATCTCCCTATCGCTTTGCCGCCACAGAAGAGGAGTTCAGGCAGGCAGTGGAAGAGATTGGCATGCCTTGTGTAGTGAAGCCCATTATGAGTTCCAGCGGGCACGGACAGAGTGTGATCCGCAAAACGGAACAGATAGAGACTGCTTGGCAGTATGCTCAAGAGGGGGGTCGTGCCGGAGCCGGCAAGGTGATTGTCGAAGGGTTCGTGGATTTTGATTATGAGATCACGCAGTTGACAGTCCGTCATATCGGAGGTACTTCATTCTTGGAACCGGTAGGGCATGTGCAGGTAGATGGGGACTATCGTGAGTCTTGGCAGCCACAGGCCATGACACCTAAGGCAAGGGCCAAGGCACAGGAGATTGCCGGAAAGATTACGGACGCATTAGGTGGCCGGGGTATTTTCGGAGTGGAATTGTTTGTGAAGGGGGATGAGGTGATCTTCAGTGAAGTTTCTCCGCGTCCGCATGATACGGGTATGGTGACAATGATCACACAGGATTTGTCACAATTTGCACTGCATGCCCGTGCTGTATTGGGATTGCCGATTCCGAATATCGCGTTCCACGGAGCCGGTGCTTCACGTGCTGTGGTGGTTGAGGGTGACAGCAATCAGGTGTCATTGGGTAATTTGGATAAAGTGTTGGCACAACCCGATACACAGATGCGTTTCTTCGGAAAGCCGGAAGTGCATGGGCATCGTCGTATGGCTGTCTTGCTGACACGGGGCGAGGATGTAGCAGATGCCCGTCGCAAAACAGGTATCATGATGGATCAGTTGCAGATCGATTTATAAACAAACAATTAGCATATTTCTCGTTCGCCACGGTAACTTGGATGTTCACTGTGGCGAACTCACGTTAAATCAGCTTATATCCTATCCCCCTGACATTGATAATCCTGACAGAAGGGTCACGGGAGAGTTTGTGGCGTAGTTTGGTGATGAAGACATGGAGGCTACGGGTATTGAAATAACTGTCGTCGCCCCATAGGTCGAGCAGGATGTCTCGGTTGTTTACCACCTCGCCTTTGCTTCGGCAGAGAAGTCGGAGAATTTCCGACTCACGATGGGAGAGAGAAAGGAGTTCTGTTGTGGTATTGGCGGCTGCATACACCAAATGCTCCTTCATGGTGTCGAGCAGGTAGTCTCCAATGACGTATTTCGTCGGCTCTTCTTCATGGGAGACATTGGAAAAGATGAATGCACGACCTACGAGAGCCTTTATTCTCACGATCAGTTCTAGCATTCCAAATGGTTTGCGCAGATAGTCGTTGGCTCCCATCTCGAATCCTTTCACCACGTCCTCCGTCTCGGAAAGAGCTGTGAGGAACAGTATGGGAGTGGTGATGTCTTTGTTTCTTATTCTGCGTACCATCTCATATCCGTCCATGTTGGGCATCATTACGTCAGCCACCACCACGTCGGGATGTTCTCTGAAGAACAGTTGTAATCCCTGTTCTCCGTTGTCGGCTGAAGTCACCTGAAAGCCTTGCGACTTCAACGTGTCGCGAATGATGACGGCAAGAGTCGTCTCATCTTCCACCAATAGTACTTTCGTTCCGTTATTCATCTGAATAAGAGTTTGAATGTTGTTCCACGTCCCTGTTCACTCTCCACATCCACCCTTCCATCGTGGAGCCTCATCATAGTTGCCACATAATACAGTCCCAAGCCATAGCCCTTCACTTCGTGCAGGTTACCGTTGGGCACACGATAGAACTTGTCGAAGATGTGCTGCTGATGTGACTTGGAAATTCCAATGCCGTTGTCACTTATCTTGATAACGACGTTGTCATCAGTGTCTTTCGTGCAATAGATAGCAATCTTCACCTTCTCGTAAGAATACTGAATGGCATTGTCGAGGATATTACTGACGATCTGCGTGAAGTGCTGGCGATCGGCATTCACTGTGAGATCGTCGGGAACAACATCCAGGGTAATATCGATCGGTTTCTTCGCCCTCAACCGCTGTTCCTTCACTATGTCGGTAAGTGTATTGAGCACATCCAGCGTTTCCTTGTGCAGGACGAAGGTCTTGCGTCGTTTCATACTCGTCGATAGTATCTGCTCTATCATACCACCAAGTTTCCGCAACTGCTCTAACGACATCTTCAGGTAGTTTTCCTTTGTCTCTCGGTCGAGGTCGTCTGCAAACTGTAACAGTGCATCGTTGGCTGCGTATGCCACGGACACAGGAGTCTTCAGCTCATGGGTGATATTATGCGTGAAATCGTCCTTCATTTCCTCATACGAACGTTGGCGAAGCATGGTCCGGATGAGATACCAGAATACGAACACGAGAACGAGGAATGTGGCTGCAGAACTGGCAAGTATTCCCGTCATCTGCTGCAATACGCTACCGCTAAAGGGTTCGATATGCAGACGATAAAGCCGGTTGTTAGTCATGTCGTATGTATAGTCGAATACAAGCGAATTGTCAGAAGGTTGATAGTCGAGAGTGTTGACTGTTACGAGGGTGTCGGTTTTTACGCTATCCATTGCCTGTAGCATGACACTCAACTGTTCCAACCTATGTCGCGAATCAATGTGTCTCTCGGTCAACCGTGCGGTCAAGAGGCTGTCAAACACCAGTATGTCGGGTTCACTGAGCAGGTCAATGCCCGAATGTATGCCCTGTTGCATCATCCTCGTAAGGTCATTCTCCGACTGCTTTTTCTCCACCATTCCCACGAAGAGGGCATCCTTGTTAGCTGTAATGACCGACTTGGGAGCATTGCCTGTACGTTGGGAACTGACATTCACCGACAGATTACGGTTTTGTCCCTGTTCATTGCGCGTTATGGTAAGGCTGTCTCGCCATGCTCCTTGATGAATCACAATGGCATCGGTGTCATTGCGTGTCACCTTTGTCTGCATGCCTTGGTTTACGAGTCTGTTATCCTTGTCAAGTGTATATCCCGTTTGGAACGATACTTCACCGTGTCGCGCATTTTTATCGTTCGACAATCTGGTAATTCTCAGCACCAATTCGTTGTAGTCGCTGATGCGCATAGCCTCTCTGACAGCCGTCTCCATCTCTTGTTTTTGGGTGACGTAGAGGTTGTAGAGCCAGTATGACTGATAGGCGAATATTGCCGTAAGTGCAGTGCATACCAATATTGTTATGGTCTTCAACGGTAGTTTCATGTTGCAAAAGTAAGACTATTTCTGAGAAGCCTAATGGAATGATAAGACTACATAACACTTTTCTTTTCATGCGCTAAGACTGCATAACACAAATCCCTTTGGCGGTCTCTCATCTTGACTTTCCTTTGCACAAAAAAAATGAGAATGCGATGAGAAAAACGATTATTACATCTATTATTATCCTTCTTCCACTTTGTGCTAGAGCACAGGAAGTGAAGGATTCTGTCGTGGTGGCTTTCAACGACAGCGTATTTCAGACTTTGCCTGAAGTGATGGTCACAGGCAACAAACCGATCGTAAAAGTCGATGGTGCGAAACTTGTGTTCGATGTCGGGCAACTGACAAAGGAGAAACCTGTGGATAACGCCTATGACGCTTTGAAATATCTGCCTGGAGTGACTCAACAGGGCGATGACATCAATCTTGGCGGCATGCCTGTATCACTGATGATGAATGGTAAACTGACTTCAATGACTCGCGAGCAGATTGTCACCCTGCTAAAGTCTATGCCGGCAAGCCGTGTGCAGACAGCCGAGGTGATGTATTCCGCTCCAGCGCGTTATCAGGTGCGTGGGGCACTGATCAATGTGGTACTGAACAAAGAAGCCAAGAAAGACACTTCGCTCCAGGGTGAACTGTACGCCAAAGCAGAGGCACAACATGAAGCTCACTTCAACGAGCGAGCCTCACTCGCTTTCCACAAGGGCATTGTCGCCATTGACGGCTATTACTCGCTGACACACGGCAAATCATTCTTTACGACAGACAAGACGGGAATCCACACCCTTACCAATGGGCAGAAGTATGACATCGCGACCCGCATGGTGATATGGGGTGACGGTCGTCCCTTCCACGACTATCGCATTGCCGCTGATCTGGACTTTGCCAAGAACCATCAACTCAGCATTAGCTATTCAGGTAATTACAAAGATAAAAAACAACATACCGAAATGACCGGTTTACAAACCTCGTCAATGGACAACAAGATCAATGATATCTTGCATAATGCTCATCTTGACTATACGCTTCCCATCGGTCTGAATGTCGGCGCTGACTTCACCTACTATGAGTACAATATAGTACAAGATATGACCAGTTTGCTGTTGGACGACAAGTTGGACTTCATAACCACCTCACAA